>RGVT01000140.1 GCA_010027105.1 Planctomycetia bacterium | reverse complement strand
GTCGCCGAGCCCTACATCCGCCGCCGCGCCCGGCGGCACCTGGAGAAGGGGCGGATCGTGATCCTGGCAGCCGGCACCGGCAGCCCGTTCGTGACCACCGACACCGCCGCCGCCCAGCGGGCCCTCGAGCTCGAGGCCGACATCCTCATGAAGGCCACGCGGGTCGACGGCGTCTACTCGGACGACCCCGAGAAAAACCCGCACGCGATCCTGTACCGCGACCTGACGTACCAGCAGATGCGCGAGCAGAACCTGCGGGTGATGGACGCGACGGCGATCTCGCAGTGCATGGAGCATGCGATGCCGATCCTCGTGTTCAACTACCGCAAGGAGGGAAACATCGAGCGGGCCGTGGCGGGGGAGCGGGTGGGCACGCTCGTCAGCGGCCGCCGCGAGTGAAAGCCCGCCGTCTCCCGTAAAAACGCCCGGCATCGATTCCCTTGACGCGGGCGGAGTTCGGGCGGAAAATTCAGGCCGTTGCGCGTCCTGCCCGGTCCTTCCTTCCCGAGGGCACACCCCCATGCGAGCAACATCCACCTCCGCGACGTCGGCGCGAGCGGGCTTCACCCTCGTCGAACTGCTCGTGGTGATCGCCATCATCGGAGTGCTCGTCGGCCTCCTGCTGCCCGCCATCCAGGCGGCCCGTGAGTCGGCTCGGCGCAGCAGTTGCACGAACAACCTCAAGCAGATCGGCCTGGCCGTCGTCAACCACGAGGGGGTGCGCAAGGTGCTTCCCAAGGGCCGCGACACCCGCAGCCAGGGAGGCACGCCCGAGGGGGCTCCGCCCCGGCTCCGCGCGGCCTATTCGTGGGCGTTTCGCCTGCTGCCGTTCATGGAGCAACAGCCGATCTTCGACGCCTACGTCCCCAGCGTGCCGGTGTACGATCCGGCCAACGCCCGGGCGATGCGGACGCCGATCGCCGCCTACTCCTGCCCGACCCGGCGGGCTCCCGCGGCCGACCGCAACTTCGACAACAACAACGCCAGCCCGCCCAGCGGCGGCATCGGTGTGGCGGCGGGGGGCGACTACGCCGCCAACGCCGGCGCCTCCTACACGTATGCCTCGACCGACGACAGCGACCCCGGCATCGCCGCCGATCCCCGCAACGCCTTCATGTACGCGGGGCCGATCCACACGTTCTCGCGGATCAGGGCGGGGCAGGTCACCGACGGCCTGAGCAAGACGTTCGCGATCGGCGAGCGGCACATCCCGCCGGCCGACCCGTCCTGGCCTCCGGACATGGTCGGCTACTACCAGGGAGACACGGCCTTCTTCGCGGCCGACACCCCGTCGACCCAGTTCCGCGACACGGTCCAAGGCCTCGCCTCGGGCCCCGACGACACCAGCGGCCGCACGTTCGGCGGCCTCCATCCGGGCATCACGAATTTCGTGTTCCTCGACGGCCACATCGAGGCGATCGCCAATGAAACCGACGCCGATGTCCTGCGGTGGTACTGCACGATCGCCGACGGCAACGACCCGACGCGGCCGCCCGACGACCCGAGCGGTGGATCGTGAGACACCGTGCCTTTCCGCGGCATGGTGTCGTCTCCAGGAGCCGCACGTGACCCAGTCGTCCCATGATCACCGCCACTACGCGTGGCCGCTGATCATGTGCCTGTGCGGCGTCGACTACTTCAGCACGCTCGGCTACCAGCCGTCGATCGCGTTCGAGGGGGCGGGCACGCTGGCCCCCTTGGCCACGCTCGTGCTCGTGCTCGTGACGCTCTTCGGGGCCCTGCCGATCTACCGGCACGTGGCCGGCGAGACGCCCGACGGCGTGGGCTCGATCGGCATGATCGAGCGGATGTTCCGCGGCTGGGGGGCGAAACTCGTGGTGCTCGTCCTGATCGGCTTCGCCGCCACCGACTTCGTGATCACGAAGACGCTCTCGGCGGCCGACGCCGCGGCCCACCTGATCTCGAACCCGATCTACGAAGAGCACGTGCCCGCCTGGCTCCAGGGGCAGATGGGCACGACGATGTTCCTGCTCGTGCTGCTCGGGGCGATGTTCTTGAAGGGCTACGGCGAGGTGGTGGGGCTGGCGACGGTGCTCGTCACCACCTTCCTCGGGCTCTCCTTCATCGTGGTGGTCGCCGGGCTCGTCTACCTGCTCGGCCACCCGACGCTCGTGCCCCATTGGCTCGGCGAGATCCATGCGGGCCGTTACCACCTCGAGCACGCGCCGCTCTCGGGCACCGGCCCGTGGGTGGCGATGGGGATCGCCGTGCTCGTCTTCCCGAAACTGGCGCTCGGGCTCTCCGGATTCGAGACCGGCGTGCTCCACATCCATCTCGTGAAGGGCACCGACGCCGACCCCGACGACGCCGCCGCCCGGATCGCCAACACCCGCCGGCTGCTCCTCGTCGCCGCCGTCATCATGTCGTTCTTTCTGGTGGGCTCGTCGCTCATCACCGGCACCGACACGCTGATCCCGGCCGAGGAACTCAGGCTCGAGCCGGTGAAGGGGAAGGCGATGGACCGCGCGCTCGCCTACCTCGCCCACGGCGAGAGCCCGCACCCGGTCTGCCCGCTGTTCGGCCGCGTGTTCGGCACGCTCTACGACCTGAGCACGATCCTGATCCTGTGGTTCGCCGGCGCCTCCGCGATGGGTGGCTTGCTCAACATGGTGCCGCGATACCTGCCGCGCTACGGCATGGCGCCCGAGTGGGCCGGCGCGTATCGGCCGCTCGTGATCGCGTTCACGGTGATCAACCTCCTCGTCACGCTCGCCTTCCGGGCCGACGTCTCCGCCCAGGGCGGCGCCTACGCCACCGGTGTGCTCGTGCTCATGACGAGCGCCTGCGTGGCGTCGTTCGTGCACGAGCTGCGGCGCAGGCCCGAGCCCCATCACGGCCCGGCCCTCCAGGCCCAGCGGCTCGGCTTCGGCCTGATCACGCTGGTGTTCGTCTACACCACGATCGCGAACATCATGGAGCGGCCCGACGGCATCATCATCGCGTCGATCTTCATCGCCACGGTGATGGCGATCTCGTTCTCGTCGCGTTCCGCTTCGCCGACGACGCCGAGAGGATGCTCTGGACCGACATCCTCGTCGAGGGGGCCTTTCGCGTGCTCGTGCCGCACCGCCCCGGCAGCCGGTCGCTCGCCGACAAGGAGGCGGAGATCCGCCGCAAGCACCGGATTCCGGAGAACGTGCCGATCGTGTTCCTCGAGGTGCACTACGGCGACGTGAGCGAGTTTCAAAACGCGCCGATCATCTCGGCCCGCCAGGAGGGCACGCGGTTCGTGATCGTGGCCCGGGACGTGGTGTCGGTCTCGCACACGATCGCCCAGGTGGCGATGGAGATGACCAAGGGGGGCGCCCCGCTCGACATCATCTTTGGCTGGAGCAAGGGGGGCAGCCTGAAGCTCGCGCTCGACTACGTGCTCTTCGGGCAGGGCGACATCCCCAACCGCGTCGTCGACCTGCTCGACAAGGCGATCACCGACCCCGCCAGGCGGCCGACCGTGATCGTGGGATGACCCGCTGACGCCGCTTGCCGCTGCAGGGCCGCTCCTGCGACAATCCGCCCGTCGCCACCGACCCCCACCCCGGAGCCCCGCGATGCCCGCCGACGACATCCTGCTCGACGCCGAGGAACGCATGGAAAAGGCGGTCGAGGTGTTCCGCCACGCGCTCACCGGCATCCGCACCGGCCGGGCCAACCCCGGCCTCGTCGATTCGCTGAAAGTCGAGGTCTACGGCTCGCCCACGCCGATCAAGGCGCTGGCCAGCGTCGGCGCCCCCGAGCCCAACCAGATCGTGGTGCGGCCGTTCGACCCGGGCACGATCAAGGACATCGAGAAGGCGATCCAGGCGGCCGACCTGGGGCTCAACCCGCAGAGCGACGGGCGGCTCATCCGGATCACGATCCCCGCCCTCTCCACCGACGTCCGCAAGAAGATGACCGCCCGGATCAAGGAACTCGCCGAGGAGGCCCGCGTGGCCATCCGCAACGTGCGCCGCGACGGCAACAAGGCCGCCGACACCGAGAAGGAAGACGGCACGCTCACCGAGGACGAGCGCGACCTGACGCACGAGAAGGTGCAGGACCTCACCAAGAACTACGAGGCCAAGGTGGGCGACCTCGCCAAGGCGAAGGAAGCCGAGGTCATGGAGCAGTAGCGTGCCCGAGGATCCCGCGATCGAGGTCGCCGGGCTGGTCAAGCACTACCACGCCGGCGACGGCAGCGTCGTCCGGGCGGTGAACGGCGTGTCGTTCGCCGTGCACGCGGGGGAGATGGTGGGCCTGCTCGGCGCCAACGGTGCCGGCAAGACGACGACGCTCCGCATGCTCGCCACGCTTCTGCGGCCCACCGCGGGGACGGCGCGGGTGGCCGGCTGCGACGTCGGCCACGACCCGGTCGGCGTGCGCCGCCGGCTCGGCTACGTGTCGGCCACGACGGGCGTCCCCGACCGGCTCTCGCCGCGGGAGATCCTCACGTCGTTCGGCCTGCTCCACGGCATCCCGTCGGCCGAGCTGCCACACCGCGTGGCAGGCCTCATCGACGAGCTCGATCTCGCCGCGTGCGCCGACCGGCCTGCGGGCCGGCTCTCCTCGGGGCAGCGGCAGCGGGTGTCGCTGGGGCGGGCGCTCGTGCACGATCCGCCGGCGCTGGTGCTCGACGAGCCGACGAACGCCCTCGACGTGGTCGGCGCCCGCGACCTGCTCGTGCTGCTCTCCCGGCTGCGGGCCGAGGGGCACGCCATCCTGCTCTCCACGCACCGGCTCCACGAGATCGAAACCCGGTGCGACCGGTTCGTCGTCATCCACGGCGGGGCCGTGGTGGCCTCGGGCACCCGCGACGCGCTCGTGGCCGAGTGGCTGCCGGGCCGCACCGGGGAGCTGGAAGACGCGTTCTTCGCCGCGATCGATCCGCCCGCGGCGGTCCGGGGGGCGGCCCGATGACGCCCGACGGCCAGCCATCGTCGTTCGCGGCGGCCCTGGCGATCGCCCGGCGCGACCTGCTCGAGTTCGTGCGCGACCGGCGCACGCTCGTGATCACCCTCCTGCTCCCGATGGTGATGTATCCGTTGCTCGCCCTCGCCACGGCCCTCGGCCTGCGCACGGCGACGCACGAGATCGAGGCCCGTTCCGCGCCGGCCACGGTGCATCTCGGGCTCTCGGGGCCGGACGCCCCGGGCCTCGCCGCGCTCGTCGGCCGGACGCTCGAGCGCACGCCGGAGAGCGACCGGGCCGGCTGGCCCGCCGGCGTGGCCTGCCTCGAGGTGGAGGAATCGGCGGCCGGGCGGGCCCTCGACGAGGGTGCGATCGACCTGTGGATCGACGCCCCCCGCGGCCTGCTCGCCGATCTCGTCTCGACCGGCAGCGTGCGGTTGGCGGCCCGGGTGTCGGCGAAGCGGCCCGCGTCCCAGCCGCTCCGCCAGCAGTTCCAGGCGTTCATGCGCTCGTTCGCCCGCGACGTGGCCCGGGCCCGCGTGGCCCGGGCCGGCCTGCCGGCCACGCTGCTCGAGCCGGTCGACGTCGCGTTCACCGGCGACGAGGGGGCCGGCCCGCCGCCGGCCCACGACGTCCTCGCGCCGCTGGCCGGCGGCGTGCTCGTGCTGCTCACCGTCCTCACGCTCACCGGCGCCTTCTACCCGGCCATCGACGCGATCGCCGGCGAGAAGGAGCGGGGCACGATCGAGACGCTGCTCATCGCCCCCTGCCGGCTCTCCGACGTGGTGCTGGGCAAGTTTCTGGGGGTGTTCGCGATCACGCTGGCCACGCTGGCCGCCAACGTGGTGTCGATCGCCGCCACGGCGGCGGTGACGGTGCGCTCGTTGCCGGCCGGCCTGTCGGCCGCGCTGCCGGCCGGCCCGCTCGCGGTGGCGGCCGCCGCGGCGGTCGTCGCATTCACCGGCATGGCGGCGGTGGCGGCCGCCACCTGCCTGGCCGTCACGACCGCCTCCAAGAGCGGCAAGGAGGCCCAGAACACGCTCACGCCCGTGATCCTGCTCGTGAGCGCGGTCGCCGGCGCGGTGCTCCTGCCGGGCACGCGGGGGGGCCCGCTGCTGGCGGCCGTGCCGTTCGCCGGGCAGATCGCCGTCACCAAGGCCGCGCTCGGCTCGGCCGCGGCACCCCCGGCCCCGGCGGCCACCGTCCTCGTGATGCTCGGGGTGTCGCTCGCCTCGGCGGGTCTCGTGACCTGGCTGCTCCTGCAGCTGACGGCCCATGCGCTCGCCGACGAGGACGTGCTCTTCCGGGGGCAGGACGTCGCCGGCGCGGCCCTGCATCGCCCCGCCCCGCGCTCGCGGCCGAACCCGGTGCAGGCGTTCCTCCCGATCCTGGCAGGCTTCGCGGGAATCTGGTATTCGCAGGGCCTCGCGCCGGCCGACCTGCGCCTCGCCATCCCGCTGCAGCAGGCGGTGGCCGTGCTCGGGCCGCTGGCTCTTCTGCTCTGGTGGCAGCGGGTCGACCTGCGGACGACCTTCTCGCTGCGCTGGCCCGGCCGCGGGGCCGGCTCGGCCGCCTTGATCCTCGGGGCCGCCCTCCTCGGGGCGTCCCTGTTCGTGATCGGGGCCGCGGTGCTGCTCCAGGTGCGGTCGGCGGGACTGACCGACGAGGCCCGCCGGCTCTCGGCCCGGCTCATCGAGCTGATCACGCGCGAGCCGTGGTGGCTCGGGTGGTCGCTCGTCGCCGTCGTGCCGGCGGTGTGCGAGGAGCTGCTCTTCCGCGGCTGGATGCTCGCCGGGCTCCTCGGCCGCAGCCATTTACCCGCGCGGGTGTGGGCGGCCGTCGTCGTGCAGGCGGCGGCGTTCGCGCTCTTTCACCTGTTGCCCGAACGGATGCCGCAGACGTTCGTCGTCGGGCTCGTGCTCGGCTGGCTCGTCGTGCGCACGCACAGCCTGCTGCCGGCCGTGATCTGCCACCTCGCCCACAATTCCACGCCGCTGGCGATCCTCGCCTTGGCCGGCGACGTGCCCGGCCTGGGGGCGGCCGTCGAGCAGGGCGACACCTCGACCCTCGC
>RGVT01000139.1 GCA_010027105.1 Planctomycetia bacterium | reverse complement strand
GACGCCGTGATCGCCGAGGCGATCGCGACCGTCTTCGAGGAGTATGTCGAAGAGCATGGGCTCGACGAGATCGGCAAGGTATTCGGCCAGGGCGTGAAGGTCGAGGTGGGCGACATGGTGCCGAGCAGCGCCTACGAGGGAATCGTGGCCGACGTGCCCGCCGTGTGGGAGAAGGCCTTCGAGGTGAACGCCGCGAAGGATCCGGCGATCCGCGCCGCCTGCATCGAGTTCGTCCTCGCCGGCCTCTACGCCACCGAGCGGATCTCGCGCATCCAGGAGCACGGCCACACCGTCTACGACACCCGAGGCTTCCGCTGAGCGACACGTTTCCCGTGCATCAGCACGATTGACGAAGAACTATACATGCGTATACACTGTCGGCACGCTGGATGCTGCCGATGCCCGACTACCCGATCACCGGATACTTTGCCGCCATCCGAACCCGAGCCGATCGGGCTATGATTCGAGACGAGTGGATCATGATGACCGTCGCCGCACCGGAGCGGGAGGAATTGCAACGCGACGGGCGAATCCGCCGCTGGCGCCGAATCCCTGAGGCCGAGGGACGAGCACTCCGCGTGATCCTTCTGGAGGATGGCGTGACCGTCCACAACGCATTCTTCGATCGCAACTTCGAGGACCTCACTGATGCGAGTTCTGTATTTTGAGGATACCGACACGGCCCTGATCGAATTCGGAACGGCCCCGGTTCACGAAACGCGCGGACTTACCGACGACTTGTACGTCGATCTCGATGCCGCCGGCCACGTCGTGTCCATCACGGTCGAACATGCCAGTCGGAGAGGTGTGCCTCTCGATTTTTCCTTCGAACGGCATGCCGGTCGGCCGGCAGCCGAGACTACGAAGTGATCGCTGCCTTCAAGAGGCGCTGAACCATGCCCACGCGTGACTCGCTCGGCGGGATCGTCCATACGTATCAGAAGTACGACCCGGCGCGGATTCCGCCGCCGCGGCCGCCGGCCGGGGATCTCGTGACCCCGGCGATGGAGCACCTGCTCGAATACGGCAGCATCGACGAGCTCACGGAGGAGCAACTCGCCGAGGCCGTGATCCTCGACCCGGAGCAGATCCGGGGGCTCGGGCCGTCGCTCGACTCGCTGAAGCGGCGGCTCGAGGAGCGACGCCGCAAGATCCTCGAGCGGTACGAGACCGACGGCGTGCGGAAGCAGGCCCGCACCACCTTCCACGACGCCGCGCAGCGGGCGCGGCCGCCGGCGAAGGCCCGCGACGCCTTCCACAAAGCCGTGCGCGAGGAGCGGCTCCGGCCGCTCGAGCGGCTGTGGTACGGGGAGCGGGACGACCACAGCCCCTTCGCCGCCGACCTCGTCGCGCTCATCGACCGGCTCGGCGACGTCTACCAGGTGGACGAGCTGGCGGCGAAGTGGGAGTTCACCGGCCGCGAGACGCTGACGGTGCCGGAGGCGCTCGAGGTCAGGGAGGAGCTCGAGACGATCGAGCGCCTGCTCGCGCAGCTCGAGGAGGCTCGGCACAACGCCAGGATCGCCCTCATCGACATGGAGTCGCTCGGCCGGTTCGTCGAGTCGGGCGAGCTCGACGATCTCGACCGGCTGAGGCGGCAGGTGCAGGATCTCGTCGAGCAGATGGCGGCCCAGCAGGGGCTCGAGAAGACGAAGCGGGGCTACGAGCTCACGCCCAAGGCCCTGCGGATCTTCCAGGGCAAGGTGCTCGAAAAAATCTTCGCCGCCCTCGCCCCGTCGCGGACCGGCCGCCACCAGGTGAACGTGCAGGGAGACGGCGCCGTCGAGCTCGTGCCCACGCGGCCGTACGAGTTTGGCGACTCGGTCGCCCACATGGACATTCCCGGCTCGCTCGTCAACGCGATGCTCCGGCAGGCCGGCGACCAGGCGGCGGGCCCGCTCCGGCTCCAGCAACGCGACATCGAGGTGCACCGCACCCGCAACACGCCCAAATGCGCGACGACCGTCGTCCTCGACATGAGCGGCTCGATGCGGTACGGCGGCACCTACATCAACGTGAAGCGGATGGCGCTCGCGCTCCAGGGGCTCGTGCAGCGGGAGTATCCGGGCGACTTCCTCCAGTTCATCGAGATGTATTCGTTCGCCAAGCCGCGGCCGGCCGGCGAGGTCGTGACGTTCATGCCCAAGCCCGTCACGATCTTCGACTCGGTCGTCCGGCTCCGGGCCGACATGAGCGATCCGGCGATCTCGGAGAGCGACGTGCCGCCGCACTTCACGAACATCCAGCACGCGCTGCAGCTCTCGCGGCAGCACCTGGCCCGCCAAGACACGCCCAATCGCCAGGTGATCATCATCACTGACGGCCTGCCCACCGCCCATTTCGAGGGCAGCCAGCTCTTCCTGCTCTACCCGCCCCATCCGCGCACGGAGGAGGCGACGATCCGCGAGGCCGAGGCCTGCCGCCGCGAGGGAATCACGGTGAACGTGTTCCTGCTCTCCGGCTGGTCGCAATCGCGCGAAGACATCCAATTCGCCTACCGGCTCGCCGAAACGGCCAAAGGCCGGGTGTTCTTCACCGCCGGCCGCGACCTCGACCGGTTCGTGGTCTGGGACTACGTGGCCCGCCGCCGCTCGATCATCTCCTGACGGCAAGGCACTCGCGGCGGAGCATGACGCCGGAACCCGCGGCGGCCGCCCCGGCCGCGACGGCGAGCGTCCAGAGCGGCACCAGCCGCCGCGGCGCCATGTCTCCCCGCTCGCGGGCCTCCTCGGCGAGGTCCGTCGGCTCGAGGCCGGCCGACCGGCGGGCCCGCTCCTCGGCCGCCTTCTGCCGGCCGAGATACCGCCCCTCGATCTGCCGCTGGCGGACGTCGAACTTGGGCGCGATCAGCCCGAGGCCGACGAGTGCCATCAGCGAAAACACGAGCGCCCAGAACCAGGGGCTGTCGGCGAGGCGGTAGGGCTGGTTGCCGGGGTTCATGCACTCGTGATCGTACCGTCTCAGAGCCCGATCCGGCTCGGCACGGGAGACAGGCTGAAGCGCGAGGCCGTGACAGGCTGAAGCCAGCAGACAGTGACAGGCTGAAGCCAGCAGACAGTGACAGGCTGAAGCCAGCAGACAGTGACAGGCTGAAGCCAGCAGACAGTGACAGGCTGAAGCCTGTCCTACGCGACACCGGGCCAGCGGGCGCGGACGTCGCGGCCGGCGTAGATCGCGCCGTCGGCGAGCGACTCGGCGATGCGCAGCAGCTGGTTGTATTTCGCGATCCGGTCGCTGCGCGAGGCCGAGCCGGTCTTGATCTGGCCGGTCGAGAGGCCCACGGCCAGGTCGGCGATCGTCGCATCCTCCGTCTCACCGCTGCGGTGGCTCGCGATCGAGGTGTACCCGGCCCGGTGGGCGAGCGAGACGGCCTGGATGGTCTCGGTGAGCGTGCCGATCTGGTTGACCTTCACGAGGATGCTGTTGGCCACGCCCTCGGCGATGCCGCGGCCGAGCCGCTCGGAGTTGGTCACGAACAGGTCGTCGCCCACGAGCTGCACCCTGTCGCCGAGCTTCTCGCTGATCAGCTTCCAGCCCTTCCAGTCGTCCTCGGAGCAGCCGTCCTCGATCGACACGATCGGGTATTTGCCGGCGAGATCGGCCAGGAAGTTCACCATGCCGGCGGAGTCGAGCGACCTGCCCTCGATCGTGTAGGTGCCGCTCTTGGCGTCGAAGAGCTCGGTGGCGGCCACGTCGAGCGCGATCGCCACCTGCTCCCCCGGCGCGTAGCCCGCGTTGGCGATCGCGGCCATGATCACCTCGAGCGCCTCCGCGCAGGAGCCGATGTGCGGCGCGAAGCCCCCCTCGTCGCCCACGGCCGTGGAGAGCTTCTTGTCCTTGAGGACCTTCTTGAGCGCGTGGAAGGTCTCGACGCCGGCCCGCAGGGCCTCTTCGAACGTGTCGAAGCCGAGCGGCATCACCATGAATTCCTGCACGTCGAGCGGGTTGTCGGCGTGGGCGCCGCCGTTGACGATGTTCATCATCGGGGCGGGGAGCAGGCGGGCGGTGGTGCCGCCGAGATACCGGTAGAGCGGCACGCCGCAGTGCTCGGCGGCGGCGTGGGCCACGGCCAGCGAGACGCCGAGGATCGCGTTGGCGCCCAGGTTCTTCTTGTTCGGCGTGCCGTCGAGCTCGAGCATCAGCTCGTCGACCCGCGTCTGGTCGAGGGCGTCACAGCCCTCCAGCTCCTCGGCGATCCGGGTGTTGACGTTCTCCACCGCCTCGAGCACGCCCCTGCCGAGGTACAAGGCCTTGTCGCCGTCGCGCTTCTCCCAGGCCTCGTGGGCCCCGGTGCTCGCGCCGCTCGGCACCGCGGCCCGGCCGAAGGCGCCGTCGGCGAGGCTCACGTCGACCTCGATCGTGGGGTTACCGCGGCTGTCGAGGATCTGGCGGGCGTGGACGTCGGCGATCGTGGACATGGTGGAGGCCTCGGGGTGGATGCGGGAATCGGGGGTCGGCCGCGGCAGATTGTGCCGCTTTCGACTATCCTCCGGAAGCCCCTCGCGGAAATCCTCCCCGGACAAGTCATGTTCACCGGCCTCGTCGAAGCTCTCGGAACCGTCGTGGCCGTCGTGCCCGAACCGCCCGGCGTGCGGCTGGTGGTCGACGCCGGCCCGATCGGCCGCGAGGCCGCGCTCGGCGAGAGCATCTGCACGAGCGGCTGCTGCCTGTCGGTCGTGCGGATCGACGGCGGCACGGTCGAGTTCCAGCTCGGCCCCGAGACGCTCTCGCGCACGACGCTCGGGCGGCTCGTCACCGGCGGCCCCGTGAACCTCGAACGGTCGCTCCGCACGAGCGACCGGCTCGGCGGCCACCTCGTGACCGGCCACGTCGACGGCCTCGGCAGCCTCGCCGCCCGCGTCGCGGAGGGGGAGTGGGTGACCTGCCGGTTCGCGGCGCCGCCGGCCCTCCTCGCCCAGATGGCCCCCAAGGGCTCGGTGGCGATCGACGGCGTGAGCCTGACCGTCGTCGACGTCGACGCGACGACGTTCGGCGTGGCCCTCATCCCGCACACGCTCGCCCACACCACGCTCGGCCGGCTCGCGCCGGGCGACGCGGTGAACCTGGAGACCGACCTCGTCTTCAAGTACGTGGCCCGCTGGCTCGCCGCCCGGGCGCCGACATGACGACGCCCGCCCCGGCCCGGCAGACGACGGCCTACCTCAAGCAGCTCTTCGCGGAGGTCGGCTTCACGATCGACGCGAAGCGCGGCCAGAACTTCCTCGTCGACCTGAACCTCCTCGACCTGCTCGAACGCTCGGCCGGCGTCACCCCCGCCGACGTCGTGCTCGAGGTGGGCACCGGCACCGGCGCCCTCACCGAGCGGCTCGCCCGTGCCGCCCGCCGCGTCGTGAGCTGCGAGGTCGATCCGCGGCTCGCCTGCCTCGCCCGCGACAGGCTCGTCGACTTCGACGACGTGACCCTCGTGGAGGGGGACGTGCTCGCCGGCAAGCACCGCTTCGCGCCGGCCGTGCTCACCGCGATCGAGGCAGCGCTCGCTGCCTCCCCCGGAGCCCGGCTGCTCCTCGTGGCGAACCTCCCCTACTGCGTGGCCACGCCGGTGATCTCGAACCTCCTCGCCCTGCCCCGCCCGTTCGACGCGGCCACCGTGACGGTGCAGCGCGAGATGGGCGAACGGCTGACGGCCGCCGCCGGCTCCCACTCGTACAACGCCCTCTCGGTGTGGATCGGCGCCCAGTGCCGCTCGGAGATCGTGCGGGTGCTGCCGCCGAGCGTGTTCTGGCCGCGGCCGAAGGTCGATTCGGCGATCGTGCGGCTCGACCTCGAGCCCGCCCGCCGCGCTCTCGTGGGCGACCGCGCCCGGTTCCACGACTTCGTGCGCGACGTGTTCTGCCACCGCCGCAAGCTTCTCCGCGGGGTGCTCCTCCGCATGGCCGCGCAGAAGACCGGCGACAAGGAAGCCGCCAAGCACATCGTGGAGTCGATCTACGCCACGCTCGGCTTCCCATCGCACCCGACGTCTTCGTGGAAATGGACGAGCTCTTCGCCGCGGCAGCGGGGTGACGGCGTTACGTCAACTTGGCCGCGCCGGCGGTAGGCATGCTCAACTCCGCCGAAACTCCATCGCGCCGACGGGGCACGACAGGCTGAAGCCTGTCCCACATGGGATATGGGGAGCCCGAAGCCGGCGCCGGCAAGGTTTGCGGAACCGGTGCATGGGACGCCGCGGGCACGCGCGGAACCCCTCGGGGTGAGGGCTGAAACTTCCGGTTGTCTGGCGCACGCGACTAGAATGCGATGCCCGGCCTGGAATCGGCCGAAGTGCATGAGGATGCAGGTTTCGGCTGCCTCTGGGCGGCCGGCGGGCGGGTGGAGGCTGCCGACGACGTGATTCCCAATCCCGTGAGCGAAGGGTCCTTCGCCGAGACGATCGTCGACCTCCTGCGGCAGCGGGCGGCCTACCGCCCCCACGACCGGGCCTTCACGTTCCTCGTCGACGGCGAGAACGAGGAGCTGAACATCACGTACGCCGAGCTCGACCGCCGGGCCCGGGCGGTCGGGGCGTGGCTGTTGGCGTCGGGGATGCAGGGGAAGCGGGTGCTGCTCCTCTATCCCTCCGGCCTCGACTTCATCGCCGCGTTCCTCGGCTGCCTGTACGGCGGTGCGATCGCCGTGCCCGCCTATCCGCCGCGCAAGAACCGCTCGGTGGAGCGGATCGAGGCGATCGCCGCCGACGCCAACGCGTCGGTCGCCCTCACCACCCGCGACGTGCTCGACCGGTTCGACGGCCTGCGGGCCTCGGCGCCGAGCCTCGAGGACCTGCTCTGGAAGGTCGACGGCGAGCTCGAGGGAGACTGGGCCGACCGCTGGAGCCGGCCCGACATCGCCGGCCGGACGCTCGCGTTCCTGCAGTACACGAGCGGCTCGACGGGCACGCCCAAGGGGGTGATGCTCTCCCACGAGAACCTGCTCCACAACTCGCTGCGGATCATGCAGGCCTTCGAGATCACCCGCAGCCAGTCGGGCGTGTTCTGGCTGCCG
>RGVT01000138.1 GCA_010027105.1 Planctomycetia bacterium | reverse complement strand
CGGGGCGGCACCTCGGGGCGATCAACTCCGCGGCGGCGATCGAGCCGGTCGTCGCCGACCTGACGGCGTCGAACGTGGACCGCCTGCTCGGCGGTGTCGCCAGCACGACCACCGGCGTCGAAGCCCGGCCGGTGAGCAGCGCGGCCGCCGAGCCGAGCGCAATGGCTACCGCCGGGGCATCGACCCGTCCCGCGGGCACAAACGCGGCGACTGCAAGTTTCATCGCGAGCAGGAGGATCGCCGCCACCACCGCCGCGCCCACCGCCGTCATCATCCGGCCGAGCCACGACGCCGGATGGATCGCACGCACGAACGGCGCCAGGCCGAAGATGAGCGCGAACGACGGGAGAAACGCGAACAGCGTCGCGACGCCCGCGCCGGCCCAGCCCGCCTGCGCGGCGGCCGCCGCGGGCACCGCCTTCCAGCCGGCCAGGAACCCGATGAACGTGACCACGAGGATCAGCGGGCCCGGCGTCGCCTCCCCCATCGCCAGCGCCGTGAACCGTTCCCCCGCATCGAGCCAGCCGCGGGCCACCGATTCGTCGAGCGCCCACGGCACCACGGCATAGGCTCCACCGAGCGAGAGCAGCGTCGTCGTCGTGAACAAGCGCGCGATCGCGCTGCCGCGGCCCCCTGCGAGCCCGCCCGCGACGACGGCGCCATACGCGGCCGCCCAGGCGAGGATTGCCACGACCGCGACAGCGGCCACGTGCCGCACCAACCGTGCCTTGGGTTCCGAACTCGCTGCGTCGCCATGCTGCGACTCACCCACTCCCGCCGACTTCGAGGCAACGGGGATGACAAGGCCTCCCACGAGGCCCGCGACGACCACCACCGCCGGAAACGGCGCGCCGGTGGCGAGCGCGGCGAGCGCCGCCAGCATGAGGACGACGGCCGGCGGCGACGTGAGCGACTTGCGGCCGATCCGCCAGGCGGCGAGCGCGACGAGCGCCACGACGGCCGGCCGGGTCCCCTCGAACGCGGACTTCACGAGCGGCAGCGAGCCTCCCGCCGCGTGCAGCCAGGCGAGCAGCGTCACGAGCAGGGCGCCCGGCACCACGAACAGGCTGCCCGCCACGAGCCCGCCGCCGATGCCGCCGCGCCGCCAGCCGACGTACGTCGCCAGCTGCTGCGCTTCCGGGCCGGGCAGCAGCATGCACACCCTGAGCGCCGCCACGAACTCCTCCTCATCGAGCCATGTGCGCCGCTCCACGACCTCGCGGTGCAGGATCGCGATCTGCCCTGCCGGCCCGCCGAAACCGGTCGCCCCGATCACGAGCCAGGTGCGCCAGTCGCCCTTCATGACACGAGGTACCCCGCCCAGTCCCAGCCCGGCCGTCTCCCGCCGGCGCACGCCCAGCCGGCGAGATCCGCCTGCAGGCCGTCGCACGCGGTGCGGCCGCGCTGCCCATGCGCGCGCCAGGCCACGAGCGGCACGGCGGGCGCGGATTCCCGCCAGACCTCGGCGGGTACCGTATTGGCGTCGAGCCGGACCACGAGGCACTGGATGCCGGAGGGAACCTCAGCAGGCGGAGGCACACCGCCATCGACCTCGACCGCGAGGAGCATCGTGCCCCTGCCATCCGCGGCGGCCGCCGCGGCGGCTTCACCGGCATCGACCACCGTCACCACGACCGAGGGGTGCTGCGCGAGCGTCGGGATTGTTCCCGCGCTGTCTCCTGCGACCCGCGCCACGATCGCCACGCCCGCTGCATCCGCCGCCGCACACACGTCTTCCGGCGGCTCGTTGACCACGGCCACGAGATCGTGCGTGCGGAACTCGTGCGGATCGAAAACGTCCGCTGCCGCAATCTCCCCCCGTGGCACCCAGCGCCGGCCGTCGAGCCAGATCGACCGGCCGCGAAGCCCGAGCCGCCGCAGGCCCACCAGGCGCCGAGTCGCCGCCACGACGCCCGCCGCATCCCGAGCCTCCGCAGTGAGCGCGTAGAGGTTCGGCAGATCGGGCGTCCAGTAGGAGGGCTCCGTGACGACGGCCCGCGCGGCAGCCGGGCCGGGCGCCGCCAAGGCACGCAGCGGAATCGTCGTGGGGAGCGTCGTCGCGATGACACATCGCGGGCCGACGAGTGTGCCACTGATCGTCGCCGCGGAAGCCGAGCCGACGAGCCGCACGTAGGCCTCGGCCCGCACGTCGTCGGCGCTGCCGAGCAGGAACTCGAGCCGCGGCGGCTCTCGTGCCGGCTCCGTCACGACGCCCCTCCGGCCGCGAAACGGGCCCGGGCGAGGTCGGCGAGCGCCCGCAGGTCGAGTTTGCCGGAGCCGAGCACCGGGATCTCGTCGATCCCGGCGAAGCTGTCCGGCGACGGGATGAACAGGTTCGGCAGGCCGCGTTCGGCGAGGCGGCGGCAGACCTCCTGCGGATCACGGTCGATCGGCAGGTGGAACACCACGAGCCGCTCCCCCTTCTTCGGTCACGACCGCCACGAGCGAGCCGTCGACGGCGCCGAGTTCGGCGTTGAGCGCCTCCTCGACCGCGAGGTGCGGCACCATCTCGCCGCCGATCTTCGAAAACCGGCTCTCGCGGCCGGTGATCGTGATGAAGCCCTCCGCGTCGAGCTTCGCGACGTCGCCGGTGCAGTACCAGCCGTCCTGCACCACCCGCGCCGTGAGATCCGGCCGGTCGAGGTAGCCCTGCATCACGTTCGGCCCCGCGATCCACAGCAGCCCCTCCTGCCCCACCGGCAGCTCCCGGCCCGTGTCGCGGTCGGTGATCCTCGCCCGACACCCGAGGATCGGCAGGCCCACGGTGCCCTCCCTGGCGTCCACGGGCCGGCCCGGCACGTGCCGCGATGGCGGCACGTTGGCGGCCACGAGCGGCGCGAGTTCCGTCGCCCCGTAGGCCTCGCTCGGCCGCACGCCGAACCGCTTCTCGAACCCGTCGCTCACCTCCTGCGTGAGCTTCTCGGCGGCGCCGAACACCACCTCCAGCGTCGAAAAATCCTCGGCTGGCGTGCGCCGGATGTAGATCCGCAGGAACGTCGGCGTGGCCATCAGGATCGTGGCGTGGTGCTCGCGGGCCAGCCGGCCGACGGTCTGCCCGTCGCGCGGATCGGTGTGGTAGACGACGGCCGGATCGAGCGTGAGCGGCGTCCAGAGCGTGGTCGTGTAGCCGTAGGAATGGAAGAACGGGAGCACGCCGAGGGCCACGTCGGCGGTCGAGAGATGCAAAAGCGCGTCGATCGCCCGCACGTTCGAGCCGACGTTCTCCTGCGTGAGCACGACGCCCTTCGGGTCTCCCGTCGACCCCGACGTGAAGATCACGGTGAGCACGTCGTCGGGCCGGATCCGGTCGAGCCCGAGCATGTTCTCGAGCAGCGGAAGCGGCGTGACCGTGGCATGGAACGCCGCGGCGACCTTGTCGAACGCCGTGAGTTGCGTCCGCAGGCCTCCCGCATCGAGCAGTCGTGGGCCCGCGTCGAGTTTCACGCGGGCGAGGAACGCCGGGCTCGAAATCACATGCCGCAGCCGGGCCCGCTCGATGCAGGTGTCGAGAATCGCCTGGCTCGTCGTGTAATTGAGGTTCACCGCCACGCGGCCCATGAGGGCCAGCGCCGCATTGACGATCGCCGCGCCCGCCGTCGGCGGCAGGAGCACGCCCACCATCCGTTCGTCCGGCCCGAGCACGCGGGCGAGCACGCTGCGGGCCGCGAGGATCCGCATCAGGAGCTGCCGGCCCGTGAGCCGGGTGCCGAGCGAATCGGCCATCTTGAGCCGGCCGGCGGCGCTGCGGCAGGCGCGGAGAAGCCGGCGCTGGAGGACGAGCGGTGGTTCGCCGGTGGATTGCATCGCTGGGCAGGTGCGCGGCGGCTGGGCCCGGGGCGGCTGTGCCCCGCGCGCTCTGCTCATTAGACTCGCCGTTCCGGCCGGTGAACAGTTCGCCGCCTCCCCGCATCCCCGAGCACGCCCCCATCGATGCCCCGCTACCAGCCTTCGCGGATCGAGCCCAAGTGGCAGGCGTGGTGGGAGGCGCACGGCACGTTCGCGACGCCGCGGCTTCCCACGGGCCGCAAGCTCTATGTCCTCGACATGTTCCCCTACCCCAGCGGCGACGGGCTGCACGTGGGGCATCCCGAGGGCTACACGGCCACCGACATCGTGGCCCGCGCGGCACGGATGCGCGGCGTGGCGGTGATGCACCCGATGGGGTTCGACGCCTTCGGCCTGCCGGCCGAGGAGCACGCGATCCGGACGGGCACGCCCCCCCGCGAGAGCACCGAGCGGAACATCGCCACCTTCCGCCGGCAGCTCAAGATGCTCGGCTTCAGCTACGACTGGGGCCGCGAACTCGCCACCACCGATCCCGAGTACGTCCGCTGGACGCAGTGGATCTTTCTCGTGCTCTTCGACACGTGGTTCGACTCTGCGCTGCAGAAGGGGCGGCCGATCGCCGACCTGCCGATTCCCGCCGACGTCGCCGCCGCGGGCGAGGCGGCCGTCGCGAAGTATCGCGACGCCCACCGGCTCGCCTACCAGTCGGAGGCGCCGGTCAACTGGTGCCCCGCGCTCGGCACCGTGCTCGCCAACGAGGAGGTGATCGGCGGCGTCAGCGAGCGTGGCGGCCACCCGGTCGTCCGCATCCCGCTCCGCCAGTGGATGCTGCGGATCACGGCCTACGCCGACCGCCTCGAAAAGGAACTCGACGGCCTCGACTGGCCGGCGAGCATCAAGAAACTCCAGTCCGACTGGATCGGCCGCAGCACCGGCGCCGAAGTCGACTTCTTCGTCGTGCCGGCCGGCGCGGCCGGCGGAGAGGCGGCGTTCGAGGCCTGGAAGCGAGCGCGGGCGGAAACTGGCTTTCCCGAGAAGCCCGGGAGCGACGTGCTGCGCGTCTACACGACGCGGCCCGACACGCTCTACGGCGTCACCTGCCTGGTGATCGCGCCCGAGCACCCGCTCGTGGACACGCTCACGACGCCCGGGCAGCGGGCTGCGATCGACGCCTACCGCGCCGCCGCCTCCCGCAAGAGCGACCTCGACCGCACCGACCTCGCCACGGACAAGACCGGCGTCTTCACCGGCGCCCACGTGATCCATCCGCTCATGGGCAAGCCCGTGCCCGTGTGGGTGGCCGACTACGTGCTCGCGACCTACGGCACCGGCGCGATCATGTCGGTGCCCGCCCACGACGACCGCGATTTCGAGTTCGCGAAGACGTTCGGGCTCGATGTCGTCACGGTCGTGGAGCCACCCGATCGGCCGGCCCAGCCGGGCGAACCCTTCACGGGCGACGGCCGGGCCGTGAACTCCGGCCCCTACACCGGCCTCGGCACGCGGGAGTTCATCGCCACGGTCTCGGCCGACCTGGCGACATCCGGCCTCGGCCGCCCGGCCGTGAACTACAAGCTGCGCGACTGGCTCTTCAGCCGGCAGCGGTTCTGGGGCGAACCCTTCCCGATCCTCCACGAGCTCGACGCGGCCGGCAACCCGACCGGCCTGATCCGCGCCGTCGCGGAGAGCGAACTGCCGGTACCGCTGCCCCACCTCACCGACTTCAAGCCGGGCGACACACCCGACCCGCCGCTCTCGCGCGCGGGGGCCGATTGGCTCGTGGTCGAGCGCGACGGCAAGACGTATCGGCGCGAGACGAACACGATGCCGCAGTGGGCCGGCTCCTGCTGGTACTACCTCCGGTTCCTCGATCCCGGGAACACCGCCCGCTTCGTCGCCCCGGAGATCGAGCAGGCCTGGATGCCGGTCGATCTCTACATCGGCGGCGCCGAGCACGCCGTGCTCCACCTCCTCTACTCACGGTTCTGGCACAAGGTGCTGTTCGACCGCGGCCAGGTCTCGCATCCCGAGCCCTTCGGCAGGCTCGTGAACCAGGGGATGATCCTCGGCGAGATGGAGTTCACGGGCTACCGGAGCGCGAAGGGGGGCTGGATCTCGGCCGGCAAACAGGCCGAGGGCGACACGCCCATGAAGGTGCCGACCGACCTGGTGGAGAAGCAGGGGGAGCACTTCGTGCTCCGTGACGCCCCGACGATCCGGGTCGAGAGCCGGGCCTACAAGATGTCGAAGAGCCGCGGCAACGTGGTGAACCCCGACCAGGTGGTGAAGGAGTTCGGGGCCGACGCCCTGCGGCTCTACGAGATGTTCATGGGCCCGCTCGAGGCCACGAAGCCCTGGAGCATGGCCGGCGTGAGCGGCGTCCGTGGCTTCCTCGACCGCTGCTGGCGGCTCGTCGTCGACGAACGGGCCGACGAGATCGCCCTCGCCCCGCAGGTCTGCGACGACCCGCCGACCGACGAAGAGTGGCGCGAGATCCACCGCACGATCGACAAGGTCACCCGTGACGTCGACGCCCTGTCGTTCAACACCGCGATCGCCCGGATGATGGAGTTCGTGAACTTCTGCACGCCGCTCGAGCGGCGGCCGCGGGCGATCCTCGAGCCGTTCGTGGCGATCCTGGCGCCGTTCGCGCCGCACCTCGCCGAGGAACTGTGGGAGATTCTCGGCAGGCCCGCGCCGGTGTCGCTCGCCGCCTGGCCCGCGGTCGAGGAGCAGTGGCTCGTGGACGACACGGTGGAGATCCCGGTGCAGATCCAGGGCAACGGGCGCCGACGCCACGGCGCTCCGGGAGGCCGCCGCCGCCGACCCGCGGATCGCCGACCTGCTCGCCGGCAAGGAGATCGTGAAGGTCGTGGCCGTGCCCGGCCGGCTCGTCAACTTCGTGGTGAGGTAGAGGGGCACGTTGGGGAGGCGAGGGGGTCGGCGAACGCTCGAGGAGCATTGGGCCGCCGCGGCCCACGCGACACGACTTTTGCCGCCCCCGAGCCGCGCATCCCGGGCTGCCGTTGCCGTGCTTTGCCGCCGGCGCCGTGTCTCGTAGCATGAGGCTCGTGGTGAACGGACCCCCCGGCAGGAAGGATGCCCGATGAGCGTGCAGCGTGTGTTGGCCCTGGTGCTCGGGGGTGGCCGGGGCACGCGGCTCTACCCGCTGACCCGCGACCGTTCGAAGCCGGCGGTTCCCCTCGCCGGCAAGTACCGGATCATCGACGTGCCGCTCTCCAACTGC
>RGVT01000137.1 GCA_010027105.1 Planctomycetia bacterium | reverse complement strand
TGCCCGCCGCCGCGCCGCAGGCGGCGCCGATCCCCGCCGACACCGGCACGAGCCGACCCAGACCGCCGGTGCGCTCGAGGTGCGAGGGACCGGCCGCGGGCACGGGCTCCGGCGCCCGGGGCCGCGTGCGCCGGGCGAGGTCGCGGTCGGTCGCCTCCCGCATCCGCGTGCCGAGCGCGTTGCCCGCGACGTGCGCGGCGAGGCTCGCGAGCACCACCGCCGCGGCCATCCATCCGGCGATCCCCAGCCAGTCGATCGCGGCGCATGCCACGGCCAGCACGACCACGAGCCAAGAGTAGGTGACCAGACGCACGGACGGCCTCCGCCGCAATGATAGACGTTGGGCGTCGCGCGACCGTCAGAAACCGCCGTCCACCGCCTCCTCCCGGTAGATCGGCAGGAGCCGGTAGTAGACCTCGAGCGTGAGCACGGCGAGGGCTGTGTGGGCCAGACGCCCGCCGGGGGCCGTGTCGTGATCGGCGAAGAACCAGCTGCCGGTCTCGTGGCCGAACCGCGCCTGGGAGGCCACGAGCTGGTCGCGGTTGCGCGCGTTCCAGCGCGGCCAGACCGGATGGTCGAGCTGGAGCAGGGCCTGCGCGAGGTAGAAGTTCTGGTAGACGTTGGTCGGGGAGGGGCCGGGCTTGGCGAGGTTCGTCACGCCGCGCTGGAGCGGCTCGTGGGTGCTGCCCCAGCCGGTGTACATCCGGCAGAGCAGGCCGATCGCCGACGTGCAGGGCTTGGCGGCGGGCGTGCGGTAGCCGTAGGCGGCGCCGTTCTGCGATTGCACGCGGTCGAGAAACCGCCGCGCCGCCTCGATCGTCGGCGAGGGCACCTCCATGCCCGCGAGGGACGCGCTTTTCAGCGCGGCGATCTGCCAGGCCGAAACGGTGATGTCGCCGGCCTGCCCCGGCAGATAGCGCCAGCCGCCGCCGTGCGGATCCTGCGCGGTCTCGATGAAGCGGACCGCGTCGCGCAGGTAGGGCACGAGCATCTCGTCGCCCGTCATGCCCAGCGCCTCGGCGAGCGCGAGGGTGGTCACGCCGTGGCCGTACATCGTCCCCTCGCAGAAGTCGCCCCCGCGCGGCGTGGGCTGCATCCGGCTGACGAGGTAATAGACGCCGCGCGACACGGTCTGCTGATGGCGGCCATCGAGGTGCGTGCTCCCCGCGCCCAGAAACGGCAGGAGCGCGAGCGCGGTGCTCGCCGTCGACCCGGTGAGCGTGCCGGGGTCGCGGCAGGCGCCGTCGCAGCGGCAGCCGGAGAGGTCGAATTGCCACGACCCGTCGGCTGCCTGGTGGAGCGCGAGCCAGGCGAGCCCCGCGTCGACGGCCGCCTCGCTGGCCGCCGACCCGCCCCGGGCGCGGGCCGCCGCACCGCGAGCCGCGCCGCGCCGCGCGGCGAACGCCGCCGTGCCGGTGACCGCGGGCGCGATCGCTGGCGAAGGCCGGCCACCGACGGCGGGAGCGGCGCCCAGTCGCACGGCCGCCGGCCGCGCGGGTGTGCCCGTCGGGTCGGGTCGAACGGGCAGCCCGTCCGCCGGCGACGGCGCCGGGATATCGGGCGGCGCGATCGCGATCAAAGGCACGTCGTCGGCGGGAGCCTGCGGAGGCGCGACGTCGACCGCGGGATCCGGAGCGGGCGCGTCTGCAGCCGGCAACGGTTCGCCGAGGTCGATGTCGACGAGCGGCTCGTCGCCGGCCGCCTGCTCGGCCCCGAACCGCAACAGGAGCGGCTTGATCGGCGCCTCGCGCCGGGCGTCGAGCGCGAGGAGCGCGAGCACGAGGCAGACGACGACGTGGGCGACGAGGCTGAGGTAGCCCGCCCGCACGGCGGGGCTCGCCAGCGTCCGCTCGATCCACGGCGTGTCGGAATGCTCGTGCGGCATGGGGCTTGAGGGTCGCGGAGACTTTTCCACCGGGGCAAAGCGTACGTCCGGGACGGGCTCCGTGCGGGGCGCAGACCCCGATCCCGACGCTGCTTCCACGAATGAGATCGACCACGACGGACGACAGGCTGAAGCCCGGCCCCCCAGGGGGCACTGGGTAGCCCTGTGCCTCATCACGTAGGCGCTGGGAAGTTTCGGCGGAGACGGTTGGTGGGCACGCGCAGACGAAGCGAGTCGTTGAGGACCATTGATTCCCGATCAACACCCACGAGTCCAGCACTCTCAACACGACCGGAGTCGAGCATGCCTACCGCCGGCTCCGGATGCGGGTGAAGCCTGTCCTACGGCTAGCGGGGGGCCATGGATGGCGCTTTCTTTCGCGCCGGCGCATCCCTTCGGGCCTGCTTCGGCTTACGGCGACGGCCGGCTGGAGGCCGGCCGCCGCAGGCGAGGCAACCTTGGCTTGCCGAGCCAGCGGCAAGCGGCGGGGGCCATGGATGGCCCCGCCGCGCTACTCTTTGAAGTCCTCGTCGACGCTCTGCTGGCCGTAGAGCGGGAGGTGGCGGTAGTAGACCTCGAGGATCATCGTGGCCATCGACGTGGTGTAGAGGCGGCCGCCCTTCTCGGGCCCGTGCCCCTTGCCGAAGTCCTCGAACCAGCTGCCCGTGGTATGCCCCTTCTTCTGCTGGGCGTTGACGAGCATGTCGCGCATCTTCGTGTTCCACGACACCCAGGCGTCGCCCTCCATGTGGTGGAGGATCTGCGTGGCGTAGTAGTTGAAATACAGATCCCTGCTCGGCCCAAGCTTGGCCAGCCGCGCCACCCCGCGCTGCAGGGCGGGATTGTCCTTCTTCCAGCCGAGATACATCCGGCAGAGGAGGCCCACGGCCGACGTTCCAGCCCCGTTGCCGGGATCGGTGTAGCCGTAGGTGGCGCCGTCGTCCGCCTGAACACGATTCAGGAACTCGACCGCCTTCTTGATGGTGAGGGGGCTCACCTGCAGGAACGCCATGTGGCCGCTCTTGAGCGCCATCAGCTGCCAGCCCACCGCCGAGGTGTCGCCCGGCTGCTTCGGGGCATACCGCCAGCCGCCCCCGACCGGATCCTGCGCCGCCATGATGTAATTGAGCGCCGCCTGGGCCGGCAGCTGCAGCCGCTTGTCCTGCGTCATGGCGTAGGTTTCCGAGAGGCAGATGCCCGCCAGCCCCTGGCTGTAGAGATTGCCCCCCTTCTCGTAAGCCCTGCCCTGCCCCTGGGCCGCGAGCGAGGCCAGGAACCCGATGCCCGCCTCGAACTGCTTCTTGTAGGGGCCGTCCTTGTGCGTGTAGCCGCGGCCGAGCATCGGCAGGAGGGCCATCGCGGTGGCCCCGCCACGGTCCTGGAGCGTGCCCGCGTTCGGACAGTTGCCCTGGCAGCTCGGGCACTTGGAATGGTCGAAGCTCCAGCTGCCGTCGGGCAACTGGTGGTTCACGATCCACTTCAGGGCCGCCTCGACGGCGGCTTCGCTCTGGGCGTTGCCTCCGCCGGCCTGCACGAGCTTGCCGCGCATCTTCGGGTCGGTGCGGCCGCCGAGACCGCCCGCCTGACCGCCGACGGCACCCACGCTCGCCAGCAGGTCGGAAGACGCCGCGGTCTCCGTGGAGAAATCGGTGAACTCGACGGAGACGGCCGCGGCGTCGACGTCGGAAGCGTCGCTCACCACCTGCACGTTCTCGACGACGGCCGCGTCGGGAAGGACGACCGAGTCGTTCACCTCCTGGATGTCCGAAAGCGGCTGGGGAGCCTCCTCCTCGAACTCCTCGAACTCCTCCTGCACCTCCGGAGGCGTCGCCACGATCACGCGCGGCTTCTCCTCCTTGGGAGGGTCCTGCACGATGAGCGCCATCGAGAGGAGGACGACGATGTGCAGCAGCATGCTCACCGCCCAGGCGGGCGCGGTCCTCAGAAGACGAGAGCCGGCCGAGTGACGCGGAGCTTCGTCGGCAGCGGCCGGTTCGCGGGCGGGCGGCGCCGCGGGCGGCGCCTTGGGAGGGACGGGCTGCACCGGAGCCGCCGCCCTGGCCTGGGCGGCGGGGGCCTTGGGTGAGGAGGCCGGCGTCGCCACCCTGGCGGCGGGAGTCGCCGGGGGCGTCGTGCCTGTGGCTGGATGGATTTGGCTGGCCATGATCGACGCGGCCCGGAATCGGGGCGTCCAACCCTCCGCTACCTCGTCAATAGTATCGACCGAGGGACCGATCGCAAACCAGGCCGGCCGCGAGGCGGCTGGCGGCCGGCGAAGGGGACGGTTACGATTCCGGCTCGCGGCACGTCGCCGGCCCCCTCACGCGAGCGAACATTCCGATGGCCAAGGGCAAGAAAAAGCTGGAAGTGGTCCACCTCGTGTGCGAGGAGACCGGCGACATGAACTACACGCTCCGCCGCAAGACCGGCGGCGAGAAGCTCAAGGTGAAGAAGTATTCGCCCCGGCTCCGCAAGCACACGGTGCACAACGAGAAGCGCAAGTAGCCGCAGAGCGGCACTCTGCGGAATCTGGTGCACTCAGCCGACGTCGTCGAGCAGGGCGACGACGTCCGCTGCAACGACCCGGGCCACCCGGTCGGCGCGGCGGCGCAGCGACGGCTCCACGACGGCATCGGGCTCCGCGATCACGAGGCGGCATTCGGCCCGACGTTCGAAGCGGGCCCGCCCCGGCCGGATCACGACGTCGATCTCGCAGGGCTCGGCGGGCCGTGCCCTGGCGGCAGCCGGGATGGCCGCCGCGAGGGCGCGATCGAGCGGTCCGTCGCCCGGCGTGTCGGGCAGGCCCCAGCGGATCGCACCGGGCGGCCGTGCCACGAGCCCGCGGCGGCAGCGGGTGAGCCGCCCGCGGCGCAGGAAGTAGGCGACGTTCGGACCGTCGCGCCAGCGCGCGGTCGCCGAGGGGTCGACCGGATGCCAGACGTGCAGCGCGTGCGTGCGGTCGAGAATCGACTCCAAGCGGATGCCGGCCGCCCGCAGCCTGAGGCCCAGGTCGTCGTCCTCCTGTCCCCAGCCGACGAACCGCTCGTCGAAGCCGTTGACGCGCTCGAAGTCGCGCCGCCAGACGCCGAAATTGTTGCCCACGAGCCGCGGCTTCGAGGGATGGCGGAGGAGTGTCTGCCACCACGCTTTGCGGTGCCGCCGGCGGAGCGCGCGACGCTCGGCCGGCGACACGAGCGGGCGCGGGTCGAAGCCGGAGAGCGCGCCCGGCACGAGCGCCGCACTCGCCCCCTCCGACAGCCGGGCGCAGCCGCCGAGGCAGGCCCTGCCCGGCCGGCGCCGCGCCAGATGGGCCGCGACGTGGTCGGGCGGCAGGATGCAGTCGCCATCGAGGAACAGCAGGTACTCGCCGCCGGCCCCGCGCACCCCCCGATTCCGCACCCGCGCCAGCCGGAAGCCGGCATGCGGCTCGCTCGCGAACCGCAGCGGAAAGGCCGCCGAGGCGGCGAACGCGGCGACCACGTCGGCGGTCTCGTCGCGGGAGCCGTCGTCGGCCACGATCACCTCGATCGGGTCGCGCACGCCCACCTGCGCGGCGATCGATTCGAGCACGAGCGCCAGGTGCCGCGGCTTCTCGAACGTGGTGACGACGAGCGAGCATTCGACGGGGGCGGTCATGCGGCGGATCCCCGGTCGCCGCCGGAGGCACCGATCGCCCGGTCGACCGCCTGCGCGAGGTCGTCTTCGCCGGCCAGGAACTCGATCGCGATCTCGAGGGCCACGAGGGGAACGTCGCCGAGCCTCTCCCGGCGCACCTTCACGAGGTCCTTGAGCGTGGTGACGATGACGTCGGCCCGCGTTGCCGCCACCGCGCGGGCGAGCGCCGCCACGTCGGCGGGGGAGAACGCGTGGTGGTCGGCGAACGCGCGAAACTCGACGACGTCGGCACCGAGCCGGACGACCGCGCTGCGGAAGGCCGCCGGGTTGCCGATGCCGCAAAAGGCGGCGACCCGGCGGCCGCGGAGCGCGTCGAGCGGCGCGTCGACGCCGGCCGCCGACCGCAGCCGGCGCGGGGCGTGTGCCGCGCGGGCGCAGACGCGCGGAGCCCGGTCGCCGCAGGCGGCCGCCAGTGCGGCCTCGATCTCCCGGCAGCGGTCGGCGGCGACGAGATCGGCCCGCGTGAGGACGATCGCGCCGGCCCGGCGGAGGCCGGCGAGCGGCTCGCGCAGGAGCCCGCGGGGGAAGATCCGCCCGCAGCCGAACGGATCGGTGGCGTCGATGGCCACGATGTCGAGGTCGCGGGCGAGCCGGCGATGCTGGAAGCCGTCGTCGAGCACGAGGGCCTCGGCGCCCGCGGCCACCGCGGCCGTCGCGGCCGCCGCGCGGTCGCGGTCGGCCACGTGCCGCACACCCGGCACGACGAGCGCCAGTTCGGCGGCCTCGTCGCTCGTGGTGCCGCGGGCCGCGCCATACCCCCGGCTGAGGATCGCCGGCCTGCGTCCGGCGGCCAGGCAGCGGCGTGCCACCCAGGCGACCAGCGGCGTCTTGCCCGTGCCGCCGAGCGTGAGGTTACCCACCGACACCACCGGCACCGGCGGCCGGCGCGTCGGCAGGAACCCGCGGTCGTAGGCGCGGTTGCGGGCGGCGACGACCGCCGCGTAGGGCGCCGCCGCCGCGGCGAGGGCAGAGCGGGCGAGCCGTGCCGCCGTGCCGGCCCGCGACCCGTCGACGAGCCGGCGGAACGCATCGGCGTCGGGAAGAAGGGACATGGATTCGAGGCTCGAGGCTCGCGTGTCGGCCCGACGATCCGGGCCGTGCCCGAACCCTCCGGCACGATAGGAGCAGCCGCGCGCCGCCGTCAACGCGGCGAGCCGGCCGGCCATGGCTGCCGATATACTTGAGTCGGCGGGCGGGCCCGCGGTCCGTCGAGCCCGCCCCTGCGCGTGCGGCAAACCCCCGCGCGTGCGGAAACCAAGGTTGTGCCGATCATCTGGAGCCCCGCGATGGCGACCGTCTCCGACACCGCCGTTCCTCCCGGGGTGGCCGACCCCGGCGCGCCGGCGGAACCCCCGTCGCTGGAAGCGGGGGCGGACCTCGCCGTGGCGGCGTGGCGGCCGGGGCCGGATGCCGAGTCGAAGTCCGACCGCTATCTCGCCCGCCGGCTGGCCGCCGCGACGGCCGACTTCAAGGGCGTCGCCCTCACGACGTTC
>RGVT01000136.1 GCA_010027105.1 Planctomycetia bacterium | reverse complement strand
GAGTAGTCGGTCGTGTTGCTCGCCGAATATTGCAGCGTGCCGCCACCGAACGAGATCGTGCCCGAGGAGCCGAGGGCATTGGCCGAGCCGACGCCCAGCGTGCCCCCATTGAGCGACGACCCGCCCGTGAACCCGTTCGACCCGGTGAGCAGGAGCGTGCCGGCGCCGCTCTTGGTCAGGCCGATGACTCCCGATCCGCTGGTGATCACGCCGCTGAAGGTGGTGTTGGTGCTGCCCCCGACGACCAGGCTGTAGTTGCCCGAAACGACCGAGGAGACTGTGCCTGATCCGGCGAGGGATCCGATCGTTTCCGTGCCGCCGCCGGACGCAAAATTCAGCGCACCGTTGACCGTCACCGCAGCCGAGTTGGGAATGACTTCATTGAGGCCATTGTTGACATCCAACTGAAGCGTCGCGCCGCTGTTGACAACCACGGGGCCGGTGAAGTTGTTGGTGCCGTTCTGGAGCGTCACACGCCCCTGAGTGACGGTGATGCCTCCGGAGCCGGTGATCTGGCCGAGGAAGGAGGTGCGACCACTCGAGCCGGGGGTTGTATCGCCAAACACCTGGACATTCCTGTTGAGCGTCAGTGTCCCGGTCCAAGCGTTGGCACTGCTCGATCCGGTGTTGGTCCCGCCGATGCTGACAAGCCCGGTCCCAAGATTGGCCACGGTGATGGCGTTGGCGATGGTTGTGTTCCCGGAGCTGTTCGCCATCAGGACGATGCTGCTGGTGCCGGTGTTGCCGTCGCCCAGGACGACGGATCCGTTTCCGAAGGAGGTGGACCCCCTGGCTGACCAACGCGCCGCCGCCGTACGAGTTGTTGCCCGAGAGCGTCAGCGCGCCGCTGCCGACCTTCGTGAAGCCGCCGCTGCCGGTGATCGAGCCGGCGTAGGACGTCGCGCCGGCGTCGCCGGCCGTGAGCGTGGTGCCGGCGGCCAGATCGACCGTGCCGCCGGTGCCGGCGAGCGAGGCCACGGTGTCGCTGCCGCCAATCGAGAGCCTGCCGCTATTCACCGTCAGCGTGGCCGTGTCGGCAAACGTGTTGGCCGAGGTCGTGGCGACCGTGCCGCCCGCGACGACGATCGCCGACGAGGCGAGCGTGACACCGTTGGCCGTCGTGAACGCACCCGAGTTCACGGTCGTGGTGCCGGCCCACGACTGGCTGGCGTTCACCTGTACATTCGAGTTGCGGCCGCCCGCGACGGTGAAATCGACATTGGGCTTGTTGGGAGCGTTCGGGCCGAGTTCCGTGTTCAGCGTGAGAGTCGTGACGGTGGCCGTGTCGCTTCCGTAGACCGTGTAATCGAGGCTGTTGTCGTTATAGATCGTGCCGCTGAGGATCAGGCTTCCCTTGACGGGATTGAGTTGGATATCCGAGGCGCCGTTCTGCCCGCCCGACAGATTCATGGCCGCGGTCTGGGCATACGAACTGTTGTTCTCGATCCGCGTCGTGAAACGGATGCCACCACCGCCAGTCTGTTGCAGCGTGCGGGAGACGGTGAACGTCGTGTCCCAGTAGATGTCGTTGGCGTCCCGCCAATCACCGTAGTTGTAGTTCAGCCCGGTCACGTTCGAGTTCAGGTTCTGGCTGAACTTGAGACTGTTGCCCGTTCCCCACGAGGGCTGCGTGTTGTTCTGCCAGTTGCCCGAGTTGGTGAAGTTGCTGGAGTTGAACGAGTCGCCCCCCACCCACACCATGTCGGCCGCCGATGCAAGCGGTCCGCATGCCAGCAGGGCGCCGATGAGGAGAATCGCACCAACGCGGCATGCAGACGAGAGCGGCGAACTGGCTTGCGAGGCGAGGTTCATGATCGGAACGGGCTTCAAGGTGAGTGATACGATCCGGTTAGGAATAAGCGGGCCGAATCGGCCGCGGCGAGCATGGAGCGTGTGACTGGCCATCCCCCGGTTCTAATGCGAATCCCGCCTCCAGCAACGTTTCGTGCCCGAAAAGTGACGAATCGGGACGGAACGGTGACAAATCGGGCGCGCGGGGATGCCTTACACCCCAATGAGGGGTGGGTCACATCCGCTCGGGCACCCGGATCCCGAGCAGCTCGAGACCCCGGCGGAGCACCTGCCCGGTGAGGTCGCAGAGCGCGAGTCGCGCCGTGCGCTCCGCGCCTTCCGCCTTGAGCACGGGGAGCGCGTCGTAGAAGGTCGAGTAGGCGCCCGCGACGTCGAACAGATACGCGGTGAGCACGTTGGGCCGCTCGTCGGCCTCGACGTCCTCGAGCGCCTCCGCGAACCGCAGGAGCGCCAGCGCCAGGGCCCGCTCGCGCCGATCCGACAACGTCGCGCCGCGGCACTCCCGACGGACCTGCGCGCGGTCGACGCCCCCCTTCGCGAAGATGCCCTCCACGCGGGCCACCGCGTACTGCATGTAGGCCGCAGTGTTGCCCTTGAGCTCGAGCATCTTGTCGAAGCTGAAGACGTAGTCGGTGGTGCGGTTCTGCGCGAGGTCGGCGTACTTGATCGCGCCGATCCCCACCGCCTCCGCGATCCGCCGCCGCTCCGCCTCCGGCATCTCCGTCCCCCGCTCGGCGTCGGCTGTCGTGACCACCTGGAAGGCCCGGGCCACGCCCTCGTCGAGCAGGGCCTCGAGGCCCACGGTGTCGCCGGCGCGGGTTTTGAAGGGCTTGCCATCGTCGCCAAGCACGGTGCCGAAGGCGACGTGCACGAGCGCCGCGTGGCTCGCGTTGGGCAGCCAGCGGCGGGCCGTCTCGAACACCTGCTCGAAGTGCTGGCTTTGGCGGTGGTCGACCACGTAGAGGATCCGGTCCGGCTTCCAGTGCTCCAGCCGCCAGCGGATCGTGGCCAGGTCGGTGGTGGCGTAGAGGAACGCGCCGTCCGCCTTGCGGACGAGCAGCGGCGGCTTGTCGTCCCCGTCGAGAAACACGCCCACCGCCCCGCGGCTCTCCCGCGCGAGGCCGACGGCCTCCAGGTCGTGCACCACGCCGGCGAGCATGGGCTGGTAGAAACTCTCGCCGAGCGTGTGATCGAAGGAGACGTCGAGCCGCGCATAGATCCTCTCGATCTCGCGGCGGCAGACCGGCATGAACTGCTCCCACAGGGCCCGATTCTCCGGATCCCCCTCGTGCAGCTTCGCCGTCTCGAGCAGCACCTCGCGGCCGCAGTCGGGATGCCGGGCGGCGAGCGCCGCCGCCCCGGGATCGGCAGCGAGTTCCTCGGGCTTCGCATCGGCCACCTTCCGCACGAGCCGGTAGAGCCGGCCCAGTTCGGCCGTGGGATCGGCGGCGAACGCCGCGTCGTCGCGGCAGTGCTTCCAGCCCCAGAGGATCATGCCGAACTGCGTGCCCCAGTCGCCCAGGTGGTTGTCGGTGATCACGCGATGGCCGCGGAACTTCAGGATCCGCGCCAGTGCGGCGCCGATCACGGTCGAGCGGATGTGGCCCACGTGCATCGGCTTGGCGACGTTCGGCGACGAGTAGTCGAGCACGATCGTCTGCGGCGCGGCCACCGGCGCCACGCCGAGCCGCGGATCGCGCACGGCGGCCGCCACGGCGCGGGCGAGCGCGTCGTCGCGCACCCGCAGGTTGATGAACCCCGGCCCCACCGGCTCGCCCGGCGGCTCGAACAGCCCTTCGACGTCGAGCCGGCGGATGATCTCGGCGGCCAGGTCGCGCGGCTTCTTGCCGGCCCGCTTGGCCAGCGCCATCGCCATCGTGCCCGAATAGTCGCCGTGCCTCGCGTCGGCCGCCTCGCGGACCTGGTCGAGCAGCCCCGGCAGCTCCTCGGGCGCGATCGCCACCACGCCGTCGGCGGCCAGCCGCCCGAGCGCCGCCCCGAACATCCTGCGGAGGGCGGCCCGCACGTTCGGATCAGGCATCGCGGGCCGCTCCCGCGGCGGGCGCGGCGACCGTCTTCGCGCCGCTCCAGAGATGCTCGAGATCCCAATACTCCCGCGACTCGGCGTCGAAGAGGTGCACGACCACGTCGCCATAGTCGAGCACGATCCAGCGGCCCTCCTCGTAGCCCTCCGCCCCGCGCCGCCGATCGTGGAGCTCGGCCTTCACGACCTTCCCGATTTCGTCGGCCATCGCATGGATCTGCCGCTTGCTCGTGCCGGTGGCGACCACGAAGTAGTCGAACACCTGCGTGAGGTCGCGGAGGTCGAGGATCTTCACGTCGGTCCCGCGGGCCTCGGCCGCCACCCGCGCCGCCGTGAGCGCGAGCATCCGCGATCGATCGGACGACCGGTTGGTGGCGGCTGGTTTCGCGGCGGGGGGCATCGTGAGCGGTCTTTCGTGTTCCTGCGGGAAGTCTCGCAGTCTAGCCCATCCATTTCACGCGTACAGCGAGCCGCACATTGACTCGCCCAACCCGGCAGTCCAACGTTTGAGGAGGCTTCGGGCTCCCCAGTGCCCCGGCCGTCGGCTTTAGCGACCAGCGAAGCCATGGATGGCGCAGCGCCAGTCGCTAGGAGTGAGCGCAGCCCGGAGGGCGCAGCGAACGTCCGGCGACGGGGTCTGGCGAGGCATGACAGGCTGAAGCCTGTCCCACAACGAGGCATGACAGGCTGAAGCCTGTCCCACGCTCGTCACCGCGCGCAGGCGCGACTGGCGGCGAGGGCGATGCCGTGGAGGACGAGGTCGGGGATTTCGGTCGCGCCCGGGAGGGCCGCGCGGACGGCGCCGCGCCAGCCGCCGGTGAGGATCACGTCGGCGGTGCCGCCGAGCGCGGCCTGGCCCTCGGCGACGAGTCGGGCGATCGCGCCCTGCGTGCCGAAGCCGATGCCCGCGGCGATCGCCTCGTGCGTGGAGCGGCCCGGCATGGCGGGAGCCTCGCCCCGGCCGAGGGCGGCCACCTCGGGGAGTTTGCTCGTGCCGTCTGCGAGCGCGCGGGCCATGAGGGCGGGGCCGGGCAGGATCGCGCCGCCTGTGAACGTGCCGTCGGCGACGACGAGATCGACCGTCGCCGCCGTGCCGCAGTCGACCACGATCGCCGGCCGGCCCGCCGGCTTCACGATCGTGGCCGCCGCCGCGCCGCACAGCCGGTCGATGCCGACGCGGTCGGGCTCGGGAACGGCGATCGCGAGTGGCAGATCGGCGTGCACGATGCGGCGCTGCCGCAGCGGGCGGTGGCCGGTGGCCGACACGGCGGCCAGGGCCGCCTCGAGGCGGGCGGCGGCGGCGTCATGCACGCTCGCCACGAGCACGACGGCCGGCCCGGGCGCGGCGCCCTGCAGCCACTGTTCGAGGTCGGCCGGTCGGAAGGAGTGGCTGTCGAGATCGTGCCGGCGCGTGATCGCGGGCAGGCGCCGCGCGTCGCCGTGGTCGGCGACGACCGCGAGCTTGATCCGCGAGTTGCCGACGTCGGCGAGCAGCACCGTGTCGCCGTCGCAGATCGGGCGGGCGGATGTGGTCATGGCGCGGGGCTCCGTGCGGCGGCCCGGCCGGCTTCGTCGCGTTCGCGCCGCTGCCGATCCATCTCGGCTGCGACGGCGGCGACAAGCCTGTCGAGCCCGAGGCCCGTGACCGCGCTCACGGCGAGGACGTCGCGGCCGGTCTCGGCGGCCAGACGCTCCCTGACCTCGTCGGCCCCGGGCAGTTCGCTCTTGCTTACGACCACGATCTCGGGCCGGCGGCCGAGGCTCTCGTCGTGGAGCGCGAGTTCGGCGCGGATGGCGCGGTAGTTGGCCACCGGATCGCCGCCGTCGACCGGGCTCGGCTCCACGACGTGCACCACGATGCCCGCCCGCTCCACGTGGCGGAGGAACTCGTGGCCGAGGCCGATTCCGGCGTGCGCCCCCTCGATGAGGCCCGGCAGGTCGGCGAGCACGAAGCTCCGGTCGCGGTCGATCGCCACGATCCCGAGCATCGGCGCCTTCGTCGTGAACGCGTAGTCGGCGATCTGCGGGCGGGCCCGGGAGAGCCGCGAGAGGAGCGTGCTCTTGCCGGCGTTCGGCAACCCCACGAGGCCGACGTCGGCGATCACCTTGAGCTCGAGGAGCAGGCGGCGGGCCCGACCCTTGTCGCCCGGCGTGGTCTCGCGCGGGGCGCGGTTGGTCGACGTCTTGAAGTGGAGGTTGCCCTTGCCGCCGGCGCCACCCTGCGCGGCCACGATCGACTCGCCCGCCACGGCCAGATCCTTGAGCACGAGCCCCGTCGTCTCGTCGAGCACGATCGTGCCGGGCGGGACGAGCAGCACGAGGTCTTCCGCGGAGCGGCCCTGGCAGTTGGCCGGTCCGCCCGCCTGGCCGTGCTCCGCCCGCCACTGCATCCGGTGGGCGAGGGCCGCGAGCGAATCGACGCCGGCCCGCGCCTCGAGGATCACGCTGCCGCCGTCGCCGCCGTCGCCGCCGTCGGGGCCGCCGAGAGGGATGTATTTCTCCCGCCGGAAACTCGAACAGCCGCGGCCGCCGTCGCCGGCCACCACCTCGATATGCACGCGGTCGACGAACACCCGAGCACGCCCGATCCCGCGCGGCCGCGCCTACGAGGCCGCGACGTTCACGCGGCGGCCTTCCTGATCGAAGCCGACGACGCCGTCGACGAGGGCGAAGAGCGTGTAGTCGGTGCCCATGCCCACGTTGGCGCCGGGGCGGAACTTCGTGCCCACCTGCCGCACGAGGATGTTGCCGGCCCGCACCTGCTCGCCGCCGAACTTCTTCACGCCCCGGCGCTGGGCGTTGGAATCACGGCCGTTGCGGCTGGAGCCCTGACCTTTTTTGTGAGCCATCACGCACCTCCGGCCGCCTCTTTCCGAAGGCGACCCAGATCACTCGAACCCATCCTCATGTTCGTATCTGAAAACCCAGACATGGTCAATGCCCTCGTTCACCGCCGTGGCCGTGGCGTAGACTGCCGGCCCCTCCGCCCCGAGCAGGCCGAGAAGCACGCGGCCCCGCTTGGCGGCGTCGGGCTCGGCGTCGACGGCGGTCGCGACCGCGTCGAAGGCGGCCCGCGGGCCCCCGGCGGCCAAGCGCCGCGGGTCGAGGCCGAGGTCGTCGAGCACCACGAGCGCCCGGGCCAGCCCCAGCTCCCGGGTCAGCTGCTCGAGTCGATCGGCGGCGGGCAGATCGAGGACGTCGCGCGGGCGCTCGCCGAGCCGCTCACCGACGACCGCGCCGCGGCCCGGGCCGCGG
>RGVT01000135.1 GCA_010027105.1 Planctomycetia bacterium | reverse complement strand
CGGCCTCGCGTTCGCGCTCGCCCTCACCGTCGCCGTCCCCGCGGTCCTGGCGGTGGTGGCGTTTCACCTGGCCGCGGCGCTGGCGCTCCGCACGGTGCCGTTCGTACCCGGGCCGGGCCTCCTCGAGGCGCTGGCCGCCGCGGTGCTCCTGGCCGCCCTCTCCATCGGCGCCGACGGCTGGGTGCACGGCTTCCCGAGCCTGCTCCAGGGTCCGCTCGAACGCATCTTCGGCGCGAGGTGAGCGATGGCCGACGCGGCGGAGCGGTCGATCCCGGCGACGCCCCGGCGGCGGGCCGCGGCCCGTGAGCAGGGGGCGGCGCCGAACGCGGCGCTGCCGGCCTTCGTGGCGCTGGCGGCGGCCGCCGTGATCCTCCTGCCCGGCTGGTCGAACACGGCCGTGCCCGCGGCCGGCGCGTTCATGCGCGAGTCGTTCACAGCCGCACGCGCGCCCCGCGGCGGCGACCCGCTCCCCGTGCCCTGGCGGGTGCTCGGGCCCACCGCGGCGCTCGTGCTCGGCGCCGCCGGTGCCGGGCTCTGCGTCCGGATCCTGCTCGACGGCTCGGCCTGGCGGCTCTCCCGGGCGGCCCCGCGCTGGCGGCGCGTCGATCCGCTCGCCGGCCTGGGCCGGATCCTCTCCGCGGCCACGCTCCGGGCCGCGCTCTGGAACGCCGCCTGCCTGGCGGTGATCGCGGTGGCGGCGGCGTGCGCCACCGGGCCGATCGTGGGCCTGCTGCGGGCGGACCCGGCCACGCTCGACGCGGGCCGGGCCGTGGCGGTTCTGCGCGGCACGCTCGTGCCGGTGCTCGCGGCGGCGGCGGCGGTGACGGCCGCCCGGTGGGGCCTGGCGCGGCTCGCGTTCGAACGCCGGCTGCGGATGACGCCGGAGGAGTTCAAGGAGGAGATGAAGAGCCTGGAGGCCGATCCGCGGGTCAGGCTCGCGCGGCGCTCGTGGACGGCGCCGTCACGTCCGGTGGCCGATACCCGTAGCGGTCGATGAACGGCCGCCAGCGGCGGGCGACCTCGGCCACGATCCGCGGGTCGGGGTCGTACCTGTTCGTGCGGTAGTTCCGCATCGACGCGGCCTGTGCGGCGAGCGCCGGCTCCACGCGCTCGAAGCCGCCGAGTCCGAGGCGATCGTAGGCCTCGCGCATCCGGGCCACCGGGTCGGTGCGGAGGTCCTCGTAGCGCACCTCGTGGAGCTGACCCGGGGCGAGCGTCGCCCGGTCGCGCTCGAAGGCCGCGTACATCTCGTCGAACGCCGCGAACACGTAGCCCTCGAGCGCCTCGCCCCGGTCGACCTGCAGCGCCTGCGAGCGGTGCAGCGACCGCCACAAGCGCATCGTCGAGGGAAAGACGACGAACGGATCACGGACCACGTGCAGGAACCGCGCCCCCGGAAACATCCCGGCGAGCACGCCCACCCGGGCCGTGTGCGGCGGGCTCTTGAGCACCGGCCGCCGCGGGTCGCGGACCGCGAGCGTCGCGAGGAACCGCCGCAGGTTGCGCTTCCAGACGTCGAGCGCCTCCGGTGGGAGCCCGGCGAGGTCGAGGGCCTCGGGGCGGTCGGGGCTCGTGACCGGGAACGCCATCCGCCGGTACGGCGACGGCGAACCCATGTTGGCCAGCGCGAACTCGTCCTCCTGCGGCCGGTGCCAGCCGGCCGCCACGTCGTCCATCGGCCGCTTCGCCGGCATGATCCACGACAGCGCCGACGTCACGAACCGCTCGGTGAGCAGGAAGTGCCCCGGCGCGAAGCACTGGTAGGTGGTCGGGCAGCAGAACCGCTCGTCGAGCATCATGAGCTCGTGGATCAGCGTCGTGCCCGACCGCCAGTGGCCGACGATGAACAGCGGCGGATCCGTCGCCGGGGCGGCGGCGAGCCGCCGGCGGAAGCGGGCCGCCGCGAGGGGCTCGGCCACCGAGTTGAACGCCGCGGCCGCGGTAATGGTGCCCACGAGGCCCCAACGGGAGGGCGACGCCCGCCCGCCGTGCTCCCGCAGGAGGTCGAGCCACACGCCCAGCGGCATGCCGTGCCAGAACCGCGGGCTCCACCACGGGTAGGCGTGAAACGATTCCTGGGCGGGCTTCGCGCCGGCGGACGAAGATGCTGTCATGACCCCCCCTAGGGTACAGGAAACGCGCAGCCGCGCCGCCGGCCGCGCTCCGCGGGGGCGGGGCAAGACGGGCGGTCTCGTGCGGCGGCGGGAGCGGTTGCGACGGCGGAGGAAAAGTCCTACCGTCCCGGCGTCGTGAAGCCTCCGCTGCCTGCTCGCGTGCCCTGGGCCGGCGCCGCGCTCGTCGTCGCGGCGCTCGGGCCGGGTTGCAGGCTCGTGCCGCGCGGCCCGGTGCCGCAGGACCTCGCGGTGGCCCGCCGGCTGTCCAACGAGGGGCTCTCGGCGGCCGACCGCAACGACCTCGCCCACGCCGAACGGCTGCTCGAGCGGGCCGTGAAGGCCTGCCCCACCGACGTCGAGGCCCGCCGGCACTACGCCGACGTGCTCTGGCGCCGCGGGGAGCGGATGGAGGCGGTGAAGCAGATCTCGGAGGCGCTGCGGCTCTCGCCGGGGGAGATGCCGCTGTGCCTCGACGGGGGGAGGATGTACATGGAGCTCGGCCTGCTCGACGACGCCGACCGCCTGGCCGCGGCGGCAGCGGCTGCCGCGCCCGCCTCGGCGGCCGCCTGGCGGCTGCGCGGCCAGGTGGCGCTCGCCCGGGGCCGACCCGACGACGCGCTGGCCGACTTCCACCGGGCGCTGGCCCTCGATCCCGACGACCGCGACGCCCTCCTCGACACGGCCGAGGTCTATCGCCGGCTCGGCCGCCCGCAGCGCTGCCTGGCCACGCTGGCGATCCTCGGCGAGACCTACGGGCCCGGCCAGACGCCGGCCCACGTCCTCGCGCTCGAGGGGCTGGCGCAGGAGTCGCTCGGCCGCCGGCTCGACGCGCTCGAGAGCTACCGCCAGGCGGTGGCCCGCGGCGGCCCGAGCCCCGACCTCGAGGCCCGCATCGCCGCGCTCTCCACGCCGGCGGCCGGGCCCGACGTCATGCGCCGGTAGTGGTGCGGCCCGTGAGCAGGTCGAACGCGCCGATCGCCGGCACGAGGAGCGCCAGCGTGGCGAAGCCGTAGGCCACCGCCGTGACGAGCACCACCTGCAGCGTCTGCCCCTGCAGGAAGCCGGTGATCGCCACGAACGTCAGCGCCGGCAGCAGGGCCGACGCCCAGGCGATCGCCGGCGAGGGGTTGCGGGCCGAGAGCGCGGCATAGAGGCCCACGGCCCCTCCCACGATCGCCGCCAGGAAGGGGGCCAATTGGAGCTCGAAGCTCGAGCCGAAGGCCACCATGATCCGCATCACGGTGGCCACGCCGACGAAGAGGAAGGCCACGGTGCCGAGGGCCACTGCGATCGCGCGGCGCGACGACGGGTAGGAGAGCCCGACGTGGAATCCGAGCACCGCCGCGAAGAACAGGAGGATCGCCATGCCGACGGCGAGGTAGAGGGCGTTCTCCACGCTCACGAGGCCGGCCATCGCGAGCGCCGCGGCGAGCGCCAAGGGCAGCACCACGAGTTCGCGGGCCACGACGAGCACGCCCCCCAATTTTCCCCACACGAACTCGGCCGGCTCGAGGTCGCTGACGAGCAGGAGGTCGAGCGCCCCGCGGTCGCGCTCGGTGGTCACGCTCGTGACGGCGAGGGCGGCCACGGCCACGAGGCTCGCCAGCGCCATCGGCACCACCGCCACGGCGATCGCGAACCGGTCGGGCCGGGCCGCCCGCGCCTCGTGCACCACGCCCGCCACCGCCGCCACGAACAGGGCGAGCCAGGCCAGCCGCACCACCACGATCGCCCGGCCGTAGGCCCGGGTGCGGATCTCCCGCCACAGGATCGGGTTGGCCCACACCTCGCGGGCCGGGCGGCGTGCGCCCGACGCCGGGGCCGCCTCCCGGCGCCGGGCTTCACCGGCGACGTTCCAGCGGCGCACGCTGGCGACGGCGATCGTGCCGGTGACGGCCAGGATTCCCGCGCACACGGCGAGAAACGGGGGCAGCAGTCCGGCCGCCGCCGGATCGAGCGCCGCGAACGCGGCCCGCGCGGGCGAGACGACCGCCCCGGCCGCCAGGCCCGCCCGGGCCGCGGCCACCTCGCCGGCGGCCAGCCACGCCACCAGCGCGAACAGCGTGATCGCCAGCGTCTGGAACGTCGTGTCCTTCCAGAAGGCGACGGTGGTCGAGATGCTCGCCGCGGCGAGCGCCGCGGCCGCCGTCACGGCGAAGAGCCGCGCGAGCTGACCCGGCGCGACGCCGCCGAAGAGCCCCGCGATCGCGAACACCGGCACCGCCGACACGAGCAGCAAAAGCACGCGCACCAGGCTCGCGGCCAGCTTGCCGAACACGAGCTCCGCGTCGGAGATCCGGCTCACGAGCAGCAGTTCGAGCGTGCGCCTGTCCTTCTCGGTGGTCACCGCGACCGCCCCGGTGAGGGCCGCGGCGAGCACCGCCAGGCAGAGCTGCAGCGGCCCGAGGATCCGCAGCAGGGTGGCCCCGAAGCGGGCCGTGTCGCCCGCCGTCGTCACCGACCGCGTGCCCGTCACCACCAGCCAGCAGGTGGCGATGATCGCCAGGAGCGCCCCGGCGTACACGGCCCGGGCCACGAACAGCCCGCGCGACCGGGGAGCGAACCTGAGTTCCCGTTCCAGAACCGCACCGACGAACATCAGCCAGGCCTCTGCATGCACCGCGTTGTGGCAAAAATGGACCCGTGAGGGTACAGTAATCGGGCGTCGGGAGGGACTGCCTCACGACATTCACACAGGAGACGAACAGATGGCACGGGGGCTTCGATTCCACGGCGGCATCACGGGGCTCTGCGCGGCGGCGGCGTGCCTGGCGGGGGTCGTCGCGGCCCGGCCGGCCGCGGCCCAGGTGACGGCCCAGACCCTGATCGGCAAGGCCGTCTCCGACGACTCCCAGAACCAGGAGGTGACCGGCGCCATCAACCGCTTCCGCGACCGCGACATCGACGGCTGCCGCGCGATCCTCGAGCGGGTCAAGAACAACAACGCCAAGATGCCGCCCCCCGGCGTGATGATGGCGATGCTGTGGCTGAGCGTGAACCAGCTCGGCCCGGCCCGCGGCGAACTCGAGGACTGCGTCGTCAAGTTCGCCAAGGACCCGGAGCCGTTCCTGATGCTCGGCGACCTGGCCTTCCAGGAGCGGCGGATCACCGACGCCGACATGCTGTTCCAGCAGGCCACGCGGCTGGCCGCGGAGTTCACCGAGAACCCGAAGCGGAAGCGGGATTTCGACATCCGCTGCAACGCCGGCAGCGCCGCCGTCGCCGAGGCCCGCAAGCAGTGGGAGACGGCCCAGAAGCACCTCAAGGCCTGGATCGAGCTCGATCCCGACAACGCCAGCGCCCACCAGCGGATGGGCATCGTGCTCTTCCAGTTGAGCAAGCCGCAGGAGGCGCTCGAACAGTTCCGCGAGGCCAAGAAGCTCGACGCCAAGGCCGTGCAGCCGGAGCTGGCGATGGCCCGCCTCTACGACGACGCCAAGAAGCGCGAGACGGCCAAGAAGCTGATCGAGGCCGCCATCAAGGAGGCGCCCAAGGATCCGGCCGTGCTGCTGGCCGCCTCGCAGTGGTACCTCGGCCAGAGCGACCTCGAACGGGCCAAGGCGATCGCCGACGACGCCCTCAAGCTCGACCCCAAGAGCCTCGAGGGGCGGGTGGTCCGTGGGGCGATCGCCCGCGTCTCCCGCGACTACGCGGCGGCGGAACGGTTCTTCTACGACGCCCACGTCCAGTCGCCGAGCAATTTCCCAGCCTCGAATTCGCTCGCCCTGGTGCTGATCGAGAGCGACGACAAGGATTCGCGGCCGAGGCCAACGTGGCGATGCACCGCGAGAACTCTCCGCAGCAGGTCAACGCGCTCACGACCCTGGCCTGGGTCTACTACAAGCTCGGCCGGCGCGAGGACGCGGAGAAGATCCTCGCCCAGATCACGCAGAACAACGCCCTCACCACCGACGGCGCCTACTACGTGGCCAAGCTCCTCTCCGACCGCGGCGAGCGCGACCGCGCCCGCAAGATCCTCGAGGAGGTGCTCGCCAACGAGCCGATGTTCGCGACGCGGCCCGACGCCGTCGACCTGCTCGCGAAGCTCAAGAAGGAAGCCGGCTGACGCCCGCGTTCACCTGGGCTCCGGCGCCACCGGAATCGCCTCGGGGGCCGGCATGGTGCGGATCGTGATCCCGCGGGCCGGCCGCAGCGCGCCAGCCGGCGGGGCCGGCATGCCGCGCCGCGCGGCCAGGGCCCGGTTGCGGGCCCGGATCCGGTCGCTCCGCAGCGGGATGCCGGGGTAGGCCTCGATCGGCACCTCCAGGCTCGGCAGGCCGATCCGGCTGCCGTCGCCGAAGTAGGTGAACATCTCGATCGCCCGCGCCGGGGGCACGACGCCGTGCACCGCGCCGAGCGCCGCCGCGACCACGAGCGAGAGCCGCGCCCGGCGGCAGGGCCGCACCGCTGAGAAGAACCGCATGCAGTGATTCCGGAATCGGGGGAGGTGCCGGCCACGGCCCTGCCTCCGCGGAGTATCGACGGTCGCCCGGGTCGCCGCGAAGATTTCCCGGCGATTCTGCCCGACCGCTACGATCGGCAGGGTTTGGCAGGAAGAGTGACAGGCTGAAGCCTGTCCTACGGAGTGGTGGGAGGAATGACAGGCTGAAGCCTGTCCTACGGTTTGGCAGGAGGAATGATGCCGCTTGTGACCGCCGTCGCAGGGGTGATCGCGGCGGTCGCCGCGATCACCGCGGCGCACCGCGTGCGCGGGTCGACGGCCGTGCCCGCCGCCTGGTGGGGGATCGCGGCCTGCCTCGCGCTCGCGGCCGACGGCGCCGGCCAGGCGGCCGGGCTGCTCGCGACGCCCGCCGCGGCGGCCCGGGCACGGCTGGTGGTGGCGGCGCTCGCCGTCTGCCCCGCGATGTCGCTGTTGGGGGCGAAGCGGCCGCAGCACGGCGTGTGGCAGCTGATCGTGGCCGCGCTCGCCGTCGTGGTCGCGCTGCCGGCGGCGTCGGCGTGGCTCGTGCGGCCCGGCAGCCTGCCCGACGTGCACCTGCTCGGCCGCGGGT
>RGVT01000134.1 GCA_010027105.1 Planctomycetia bacterium | reverse complement strand
GTGGGCCGATGGCCGGCGGGCGCGGAATACTCCGTATCCACGCACCAGATTTCCGCGAAGGAATCTAGCCCGTTCACGAGGCCCCCCGCAGCTGGCGAAGAATCGCATGGTCCGCGGCTTCAATGAACTTGTCGCGGAACGCGATCTTCAAAATCTGGTGGAACGTCAGTTCCGCCGGCCACGTCGGCTCCGGCAGTTCGGCGGCCGGCTCGAAGTGGGTGTAGTGGCCGTTGGTGGTATCGGCCACCATACGGCACCACGTAGTCTCCGCGGCCTGCGCGATGCGGAGCGCGGATTCCGTCCACGTATTCGACCGACCATCGGGGCCGGGGAGCTTCACGCGCCAGAGGAAGAGATCGCCGGCCCGGTTGGTACAGGTCAGCACCAACGCGGGCGCGATCTCTCCAGAGAGGTCGGCCCACAGGGGCCTAGCCACCAGATAGACCGCGCGATCCACGCCAGCTTCGACTTCGAGTACCGCGGTCTGGAGTCTCCATTCCGGACCACCCCGAACGCGGAACCACTCCGACTTGTTCGGCTTGCGGACCGGGACGGTGGAGATCACCTTCCGGACCCCAAGGCCCTCCGAATAGTCCGCGCCCAGATGGAGCGTCAGGCGGCTCCGGCCGCGGCGCCGCCGGGTGGTTCGGCTCGAAGGCGGACGAATGGCCGTTGTCCTCCGGCTCAGGATTCGGGACAGAAGCTTTTGCCATGTTGGTTTTCTCCTATGGCAGTTCCAGCAAAATCAGACCCCGTAGAACGGAGTTCCACTTCCGGGGCCTCTCGGGCGGGTCGGCCGGCGATCGGCCTTCCTGCGCCCAAAAACGGCACCTACTCCAAGGGGTTTTTCCGAAGACGGCCTTGGTCCAGCGCGGCACGCTGGGCGGGAGACAGCTGCCGCGCCGATCGCGGCTTCATCACCCGGGCGATGCGAAGACCGCGTTCGCGCCATCCGCGCCATCTTGGAAAATCTCAACACCGTCTATCGCCCGGAGCTTCCGGACGATCGCACCAGCGCGGTCGGTGGCTGCGCCGATGCGATCTCCGTCCACGGGGTACAGATGGCCGTGGCGACACGGGACGATGTAGTTCCACGGGTCGGCCCAGCGGCCTCGCGCGGCTTCATCCAAACCGATCTGCCACTTCCCGCCGAACTCGGCCTTCAGATCGATAGGGTTCATCCGATGGCCCTCCCGATCTGCGGAATGAACCACTCGAAGGCCAGCTGGCCCCCGGCGGGATCATTGGCGGAAGAGACGGCCTTCGGGTGGTCGAACCACGGGAAGACCAGCTGGCCACGAAGGAACTTCCGGGCCATCTTCTCCGCGATGCGGCGGCCGGCCCGGAATCGATCCTTCGACGTGGGGCGCTTGCGGTTCATCAGTTGGCCCCTCCCTTCGTCGTGATGAAGGTGGCCAGATCGGCGCCCGTGATGTAGGCACGTTTGCCGACCCGATGAACTCGAAGCCCATTCCGGCACGCGGCGCGGAACGCGGCATCTCTCCAACCCATCCGGGCCTTCAGTTCATCCGCCCTATAGATGGCGTCTGGGAAAATCGCCCCCGGAACAGGCGGCGGCGGCCCTTCTGATGGCCGCTTTCGGCTGGAACGAATCATTGGGAATCTCCTGTGGTTGGGGGCTTGGTGGGTCCACCACGTCTGCCCTCTGGAGACCCCGCGGTCGGTCGGTTCCGCGGCCTGCCGCGGCCCAAGGCGCACAAAAAAGGCCGGATTCCAGCGGTGGAACCCGGCCGAATGGCCAAGAAAAAATCGGCTTGGTCGGTTTTTTGGTCGGTTGGTCGGAGTTAGCGTCGATCGCGTGACAAGGAATCCACCCAATCGATCGCCTTCGCGCGAAACCCGGTCGTTTTTCTGGCGGGCTTTATCACCGTGTTCCAAAAATCGTTGGAATACAGGCTCGAATGGGTTTCGAGACCGTAGTGTGTGGCGATCTCTCGCACGGTAGCCCCCAGAAGAAATCGTTTGCCGTCTGGGGTGGACCAATCGTCTTGAAGGCGGCGAGTGAGATCGGCGCGGCCCATCACGATGCGCTGGCCGGCCGGCGCTGGCGGCGGCGGAGGTGGTGGCATCTCTGCGGAGACGATGCTGGGGGTGTTCGTTTCCACAGCGCCGCCCAGCTGGACCCGCAAACGGCCATGCCGGTTTCGGAAGAAGGCGGCCAACTGGTGATAGTCCATCTGCCGAACTTCGTCCCACTGCCACCCGTCCCCGTGAACCAGATCGGCCACGCAATCCCACCCACGCGAATCCTCGGGGTCAAAACTTGTCTGGACCAGCCGGATCAGACGTACCACTTCGGCCTTCTGGTCCGCGGGGAGGTCTGCCGGTTCAAGGCACGCGAGGTCTAGGGGCCTTCGAGGGAAGGCCGGCCGCGATCGTGCCGGCCCCATCGTGACCAAGCGGCGGCCGTCCGCATCCGGGCCGTCCACGGCCTTTATGCTGCGGCCTTCCGCCTTGGGAGGCTTCCGGTCCGTCAACTGCCCATCGACGCGATACAGCGGCTTGGTGGGGCCGCAGCCCGAAGAATCGGCCATGATCCACTTCCTCCCGCCGGGATGGCCGGCCGGCGCCGCGGGAAGTGGATCGCAGCTGCCGGCCGGCCGGTGCGGGAGCTACCCGCGGCCCGGGTCTGTTAGACGATCTGTTAGGCGCACGCGATCTCTTCGCGTTCACCAGTTCGCAGTCTACCGCGCCGCGCTCGAAGAAATCGCATATCCGCGATACGAAGCGCGCGCAATCCAAGGAACCCGGTCGATTAGAAATCCCATGCTCTATCCGGCTGAGCTACGGGCGCGGCACGGGTAAGCGTAGCACGGCCGGAACCGGCCGGTGCGGGCGGGGCGAGGGCGGAGCGTCGCCGACGTGAGCCGGGTCCCACGGCCGAAGTGTCCGGTCGTCCCGGGGCCGTTCCGTGCGGGTCCGGTGCCGCTGCCGCCGGCGGCTTTGACGGGGGGCCGAAGCGGGCGAATCGTTGCCGCGAACGGACGACGAGTTGCTGGAGGCCCCGCCGGATGCGGTGGGGATTCCGGCACAGCGTAGGCCGAGGTCGCCCCTCCCCTGCGCCGGTGCCGCCGTGATCGTGCGCCCCGCCGAATCCGTCTCCGCCCAGGGTCGCCTCGTTCCCGGAGTCCCGGCCGCGGGGGGCGTCGTGGCCGGCCGGCGCCCCCTGACGACCGCCGTGATCACGGCCGATGTGGGCCTGCGGCACCGGCTGCGTTCGATCGCCATCGCGCGGGGTGCCGTCTGCCGCGTGCCCGAAACGCTCGCGGCGGCCTGGCGGGCCGCGGTGCCCGACCACAGCCTCGTGTTCGTCGACGTCGCCCGGCCGCTCGAGGGTCGGGCCGAAGAGATCCGGGCCCTCGCCGAATCGCTCGCGGCGAGGCCGGGCGTGCTCCTGGCGGTCTGCGGCCGACCGTTCGCGTCCGAAGCGGAGCGGCCCCGGGGCGGCGACGACGAGGAGTGCTGGGCCCGTCAGGTGGGGGCGTTCGTCTATCTCCCCGGGGTGGGAACCGACTCGGGCGTCGCCCTCCTCGTGGACGAGGCCCGGCGTATTTTCCGGTCTCCGCGCGGGTCGGCGGCCGGAAGATTGCCGCCGCCCGAACCGTGAGGTATCTGTATCCGTAGAGGGCTGCAGGCTTCCGCCCGGGGCTCGTTCCCTGGCTGGCAGCGCGGCCTCGAGGGCGGCCCCGATGAAAACCCGTTCCACAGCCCGCGCTCGGCTCGCGTCCGCGGAAGCACTCGAGCCGCGACTGGCGTTGGCCGTGACGGTCACGAGCGCACTGCCCGACATCACGGTCCCCGCGGCGGCGACTGTCCAGGCGATTTCCGTGGCCGGCCGCTTCGACGACACCGCGGTGACGGGAACCGTGGTGCGGTTCAACGTCAACGCGGCGGCGCCCAACGACAGGTTTTTCGTCGAGCTCTTCGACACGGCGGGCGCCGGCCGTACGCGGTCGACCCCGCAGACAGTGGCGAACTTCCTGTCGTATGTCGTCGACGGGTCATACGCCAACACGATCATCCACCGGAACGTGCCGGGTTTCATCGTACAGGGGGGCGGGTTCAAGGCACCGACCGCGAACTCGAACGAGGCCGGCGGTTCGCCGACCGGTGTCACGGCCAAGCAGCCGGTCGTGAACGAGCCCGGCAACTCGAACGTGCGCGGCACGATCGCGATGGCAAAAATCGCCGCGCAGCTCGACACGTCCGGAAGGCTGATTCCAGGCACCGGGCCCGACAGTGCCACGAATCAATGGTTCTTCAATCTGGGGGACAACTCGGCGAATCTCGATCGTCAGAACGGCGGGTTCACGGCCTTCGGCCGCGTGCTCGGCGCCGGCATGACGGCCGTCGATGCGCTGGCGGCGGTCCCCGATTATCGCTTCGTCTCGCCGTTCGAGAATCTGCCGCTCCGCGACGCGCCTGTGACGCTCCCGGACAACTACGTGGTGCAGCCCGCGCACTACGTGAAACTGCCGTCGATCGTGCGGGTCGGGGAGCTCGTCTATTCGGCGACCAGCAGCGACCCGAGCCTCGTCACCGCCAGTTTCACCGATTCCGCGAGCACGAGCCTGCAACTGAATCACGTCGCCGGGAAGTCGGGCACCGCGACGATCACGGTGCGGGCGACCTCGGTCTTCGATCCGAACGATTTCACGGAGGACCAGTTCGTCGTCACGCGTCAGGCGCCCACGGCCGCCGGTGCCCCGACCGGACTGTCGGGAACGCCGGGCAACGCGCTGGCCGCCCTCACGTGGACCGCACCCGTTTCCAACGGCGGGGCGGCCGTCACCGACTACGTCGTCGAGTACAGTTCCAACGGCGGCTCGAGTTGGACCACGTTCGCCGACGGGACGTCGACGGCGACGCGGGCCACGGTGACGGGCCTCGTCAACGGGACGAGTTACGTGTTCCGCGTCGCAGCCGTCACCGCCGCCGGCACGGGAGCCTATTCGAGCGTGTCGGCGGCCGTCTCGCCGCGCAGCGTGTTCGCCGTCGGGGCGGAGATCGGATTCGGCAGCACGCCGGTGGTCAGGCTCGTCGATGGCTCCACCGGTGGCGTCCTCGCCGGGACGCTCGCCTTCGAGTCGACGTTCCGCGGCGGCGCCCGGGTCGCGCTGGGTGATCTCGACGGCGACGGTGTGCCGGAAGTCGTCGCGGCCTCGGGGCCGGGCCGTGCCGGCGAGATTCGGGTCTTCCGCCAGCAGGTGTCGGGTGCCACGACCACGCTCACCGAGGTCACGGCCGCCCGCACGTTTCCGTTCGGCACGGGCTACACCGGCGGCGTCGAGGTGGCCGTGGGCGATCTCGACGGCGATCGCCGGGAGGATCTCGTCGCGGCGATGTCGCGGGGCGCGGGGACGGTGGCAGCGTTTCGCTCGGTGACCGTCGCGGGGATCGACAGGTTCGAGGCCAGCCCGTACCGAGCGTTCACTCCGTTCGCTGCGACGTTCGATGGCGGGGCCACGGTCGCGGTGGCCGACGTGGGCACGTTCAGTGCCGGCAGGCTCGTGAACGCCGCCGCGGCGGACGGGAAGGTGGAGATCGTCGTCGGCAGCGGCGCCGGCATGCGGCCGACCGTGCGGGTCTACGACGATCCTGCCGTTCCCCACCTCCAGGCAGTTCGGCGTGGCGGTGACCACAGGCCACGTGAACAACGATGCGATCGACGACATCGTCGTGTCCGCCGGCCGCGGCGGTGGTTCCGTCGTGCGGATCTACAACGGCCGTGTCGACCAGGCGTCGCCGGAGCTCCTGGTGCTGGCGTCGGCCTTCGCGTCGCTCGCCCGGCCCAACGCACCGGTGTTCACCGCTCCGATCGACCTCGATGGCAACGGCACGGTCGACCGGTTCTTCTCGACGCAGGGGGACGTCGGCGGCAGCGTCGGCGTGATCAAGCTCGACACCGCGCTGGGCCGTGTGGGTTCGTTCAGCGGGCTCGCCGGCCCCTTCCGGATCGCCACGCCGCGAAGCGTCGTCCGGGCGTGAGCCAGCCGGGCGGCCTCGCCGTCACCACCGGCCCTCGAGCCCCAGCGTCGCTCCCTGGAGCCACACCATCTTCTCCCCCACCAGCCCCGTGCCCGCCGTCGTGGTGGTGGTGAAGTCGAACTGGTCGGGCGCGAGCGCCACGCCGGTGAGCCAGAGCATCGTGTAGCCGGCCCTGATCGACCAGGTGTCGCCGAGATGCCGCACGATCGTGGCGTTCCACTCGAGGATGCTCCCCACGTCGCTCCCTCGCGAGCCGAGGGCCGGGCGATATTGCTGCCCCGTGACGGCGTCGACGATGGGCGCCTGTGATTGCGAGAGTTGGACGCCCGCCAGCGCCGCCTTGCCGCAGCCCTCGAGGCCCCAGCACTCCCAGTCGATCCGCCCGCGCACGCCGAGCTGGCCCCCGAAGAGGTTCGACGAGGTGCGCACGCCATACCGGCTCGCGGCCTGGCCCGGCGTGGCGAGCGTGATCGCGGCCTGTTCCTCGAGGCCCGCCCAGCGGAATCCCGTGAGCCAGTCGACCGTCGCGGCGTAGGGCACGGCATCGGCCGCATAGCCGGTCGCCCGGGGCCGGTGAAACCGCTCGCCCGTGGCCAGCAGGTTGGCCTCCGCGCCGTTGATGGCGGAGGAATACGACACCTGCGCGAGCGACGCACCGCTCAGGCTGGGCACGAGTGTCGACAGGACCGGGGCGACGTCGAGGTTGCCCGGACCGCTGACCTGCGTCGTGGGTAGCCCAGCTCCCAGCCGCGTTCGCCACCGCCGTGGCGGCCGACGAAGGCCCGCACGCCGCCGGCCACCGGAAATCTCGGACCGGCCGCATCGATCACCGGCTGGCCGCTGTCGGAGTTGACGACGAGCGCCGCGGGCGTCGAGTCGTTGTCGCGCTGGAGGAAGAGCGCGTCGACCACCGCGTAGGGCTCCGTGGCACCCGCCGGGGTGCCGGGGTCGGCCGCCGGCAGGGCGAACAGCGCTGCCCCGATCACACATGCTCGAACTAGTCGCTGCACCGCTCCCCCTCCCGGGCCCCAGCCCGCACGGCGGGTGTTTTCGGCACGATCGGCACGACGCAGGTCAGCGGTCCGGGCAACCTCGACGTCGCCCCGGTCCTGTCGACACTCGTGCCCAGCCTGAGCGGTGCGTCGCTCGCGCAGGTGTCGTA
>RGVT01000133.1 GCA_010027105.1 Planctomycetia bacterium | reverse complement strand
CGGCCGGGTCGAGGGCGGCGTCGGCGTAGAGCGCCGGATACCCGCCGCGGAGGAGCCGCTCCGCCAGCGGCATGTCGGGGCGGGCCGCCGACACCTCGGCGTGCGAGAGGCCGTCGATGCGGACCACGCAGTCGGCGGAGGCGAAGGCGTCGCGGGCCAGGGCGGCGAGGAGGAGCGGCCGCGAGCCGACGAGCACGAAACTTCCAGGCGGGAGACGGCGGGCGGCGACCTCGCGGGCCACGTGATGCAGGAGGCGGGGCGCCACGTGGACGTCGTCGATCACGACGGGGGCCGGATGGGCAGCCAGAAACGAGGTGGGATCGAGGACGGCGCGCGAGGCTTCACTGGGGAGCGCGAGGGTGATGTGACGATGAGCAGGAAAGGAAATCTGGGACGAGTGGGTTTTGCCGGTGGCTTTTGGTCCAGCCAACACGAGTGCGGTTAGCGTGACGCTTGCGTGCCTGAGAACGGAAATAACAGAGCGTTCGATCACAGCCATCAATCCATGCGTTTTCATCGAATGATGTGCACGCTATCGCCGCTGGAAACCTGAGCAATCTGAGTTGGCCGGCTAACGGCCGCGAATGAGGTCGAGGCACATCTGCCGGACCTTGCCCGGGTTCACGTTCGGGTTTTTCTTCTTGGCCTGCCCGATCAGACCGGCCGCCGCCTGCTCCTTGCCCCCCTGCACGTCGGCCACGATCTTCGGGTTCTCGGCGATCAGTTCCCGGCACAGTGCCACGAGTTCATCGTCGCCGACGGCCGCGATCCCCAGCGAGGCGACCACGTCGGCCACGCTCCGGCCCGACGCCAAAACCTCCGCGAAGATCTCCCGCCCGCGGCTGGTGTCGAAGTCGCCCTTCTGCACGCGGCCGATCAGGTCGGCGAGCGCCTCGGGCCGGATCGCGAACGTGTCGATCATGCCGCCGCGCTCGTTGAGCGTGCGCAGCACGTCCTGCTGCAGCCAGTTGCTCGCCACCTTGCCGTCGGCCACCCGTGTGGCGACATCCTCGTAATACGCCACGAGCTCGCGCCCCTGGTTCACGAGCACCTCGGCGTCGTAGGCCGTGATCCTCCACCGCTCGGCCAGCGCCTGCCGCAGCACGGCGGGAGGCTCTCCCATCGCGGCCCTGACGTCGGCCACCTGCGCGTCGCTGACCGTGACGGGCACGAGGTCGGGATCGGGGAAGTAGCGGTAGTCGCTCGACTCCTCCTTGTGCCGCTGGGCCCGCGTGACGCCGGCGGGATCGTCCCAGCCGCGGGTCTGCTTGGGGATTTTTCCGAGCTCGGCCTTCGTCGCCTGCCACTCGTCGTATTGTCGTGCGGCCTCGTAGGCGAGCGCCCGCTCGACCGAGCGGAACGAGTTCATGTTCTTGATCTCGACGATCGGCGTCTTCGCGATCCGGCCGTCGGGGCACGGGACGTGGAGGTTGACGTTGGCGTCGACCCGCAGGCTTCCCTCCTGCATGTTGCAGTCGCTCACGCCGAGGTAGACGAGCAGGAGCTTCAGCTCGTTGAGCCAGGCCCGGGCCTCCTGCGGGCTGCGCAGGTCGGGCTGGGTCACGATCTCGCACAGCGGCGTGCCGGCGCGGTTGAGATCGATGCGGCTGTCGGCGGTGCCGACCGCCTCGTCGTGCATGCTCTTGCCCGCGTCCTCCTCGAGATGCACGCGGACGATGCCCACCTTTCGCGCGAAGGCCCCCTTCGGATCGGCCACCTCGAGCCAGCCGTCGGCCGAGAACGGCAGGTCGTACTGACTGATCTGGTAGCCCTTGGGGAGGTCGGGGTAGAAGTAGTTCTTGCGGTCCCACTTCGTGAACGCCGCGATCCTGCAGTTGAGGGCGAGGGCGGCCTTCATGGCCAGCCCGAAGGCGGCGCGGTTCATCACCGGCAGCGAGCCGGGCAGGCCGAGGCACACCGGGCAGACCTGGGTGTTGGGCGGGGCACCGAACCGCGTCGAGCAGCCGCAGAAGAGCTTCGTCTGCGTCTGGAGCTGCACGTGCACCTCCAGCCCGATCACGGTGACGTAGGGCTCGGGCATGACGGGCTGCGTCGTCATGGTGTTCACGCGCACGCCTTGGGCCGGCGGGTGTGCCAGTCGGTGAGCCGCTGGAACCGGTCGGCGGCCCGCAAGAGCGTCGGCTCGGCGAGCGCGGGGCCCTGCAGCTGGAAGCCGATCGGCAAGCCGCCCTTGGTGAAGCCGCAGGGAAACGAGATCCCGCCGACGCCGGCGAGATTCGTGGCCACGGTGTAGAGGTCGACGAGATACATCGCGAGCGGGTCGCCCGTCTTCTCGCCGAGCCTGAAGGCCGGCGTGGCGGAGACGGGGCCACCGATCAGGTCGACCCTCTCGAAGGCTTCGAGGTAATCCTGCCGGATCAGCCTGCGCACTTTGAGCGCCTTGGCGTAGTAGGCGTCGTAGTAGCCGGCCGAGAGGGCGTATGTGCCGAGCATGATCCGCCGCTTCACCTCCGGGCCGAAGCCCTCGCCGCGGCTGCGGCAATACATCTCGACGAGCGGAGACGCGAACTCATCGGCCCGGACGCCCTTTCCGGGCTCGGCCCGGACGCCCTTTCCGGGCTCGGCCCGGACGCCCTTTCCGGGCTCGGCCCGGACGCCCTTTCCGGGCTCGGCCCGGACGCCATAGTGAGCACCGTCGTAGCGTGCCAGATTGCTCGACGCCTCGCACGGCGCCACGAGGTAGTAGGTGGGCACACCGTACTTCGCGTGCGGCAGCTCGACGTCGACGATCGTCGCGCCGGCCGTCCTGAACACCGCGAACGCCTCGTCGACGCCCGCGCGCACCTCCGGATCGAGCCCCGCGGCGTAGTGCTCCGGTACGCGGCCGATCCTCAGGCCCGCCAGCGGCTGGTCGAGCAGCTCGGTGTAGTGCGGCACGTCGGCCGCGAGTGACGTCGAATCGCCGGGGTCGTGGCCGGCGATCGTCTCGAGCACGAGCGCGCAGTCGGCCGCCGAGCGGGCCATCGGCCCGATCTGGTCGAGGCTCGAGGCGAACGCCACGAGCCCGCGCCGGCTGACACGGCCGTAGGTGGGCTTGAGCCCCGTGATCCCGCACAGTCCGGCGGGCTGGCGGATCGAGCCGCCCGTGTCGGAACCGATCGCCACCGGCGCCATGTCGGCGGCCACGCACGCCGCCGAACCGCCGCTCGAGCCGCCGGGCGCCCGCGCGAGGTCCCACGGATTGTGCACGGGCCCGAACGCGGAGTTCTCGTTCGAGCCCCCCATCGCGAACTCGTCCATGTTGGTCTTGCCCACGATCACTGCGTCGGCCGCCCGCAGCCGTGCCACCGTGTCGGCGTCGTACGGCGGGCGAAACCCGGCCAGCATCTTCGACGCGCAGGTGGTGGGCTGGTCGGCCGTGCAGAGGGCGTCCTTCACCGCCACCGGCAGGCCGGCGAGGGGGCCGATCGGTTTCCCGGCCCGGCGGCGCTCGTCGATCCGGGCGGCCGTGGCGAGCGCGGCCTCGCGGTCGACGTGCAGGAAGGCGTTGATCGAGCCGTCGAGCCGCGCGATGCGGTCGAGAAACGCCTCGGTGCACCGCACCGCCGTGAGGTCGCCCTGCCGGACGGCGGCGACGATCTCGGTGGCGGAGAGTTCTGCGGGTTGCATGCGACGCCCTCGGCCGGCCCGTCAGGCCGCGCCCGACTCACCGAGCACGGCGGGCACGAGAAAGCACTCGCCGTCGTGCCGCGGCGCGGCCTGCAGGGCCTGGGCCGTGGTGAGCGAGGGGGCCGGCACGTCGTCGCGGAACACGTTCTGGGTCTCGAGCGGGTGGGCCAGTGGGGCCACGGCCGCCGTGTCGAGCGGCTCGAGCTGCGCCACGAAGCCGACGATCTGCGAGAGTTCGGCCGTCATGCGGTCGAGCTCTTCCGTCGACAGGGCCAGCCGCGCGAGCTTCGCGACCTTGGCGACATCCTGCCGGGCGAGCGTCATGGCTGCTGGGCCGCCTAGGGGCGGGCGCGGGGACCGGCCGGCACGGCCTCCTCGACCGCCGCCCGGGCCTTCTCGACCTTCGGCAGCCGGAACGGAGCCTGCTTGACGAGCTTCGTGACCTTGCCCCCCTTGATGCACTGGGTGCACACGAGTGCCGTCGTGCTCGTGCCCCGGCCCACGGTGATCCGCAGCCGCTGCAGGTTGGGCTTGAACTTGCGGCGCGAGATGCCGGTCACCTTCGTGCCGACGCCGCCGAGATACTTCGCCTTGCCGCGCAGGGTGACGGTGTTGCCCATCGAAAAACCCTTGCCGCAGACCTCGCAGGAACGTGCCACGTTGTGGATGCTCGAAGTGGGTGAATAAGCCGTGTCCGGAAGCCACGGAAAGGATATCTGTTTTCGTTGGGATCGCAAGGGCTCGGTGATGTTCAGAATGGGCCCGGCTCGGGGGCGGCAAAAGTCTTCTCGCTTGGGCCGCGGCGGCCCAACGCTCGTCGAGCCTTCGCCGGCCCCCTCGCCTACCCTGCGGGAGATGCAGGGTTCGTCAGCAGATGGAGCAGTGCGTCGTGCACGACGCCGTTCGTCGCCAGGCCTTCGCCCGAGTCGATGCGCGGGCGGCCCCGCCAGTCGGTGAACCGGCCGCCGGCCTCGGCGATCACGGTCTCCACGGCCGCGGCGTCCCAGGCGTTCATGAGCGGATCGATCATCACGTCGGCCCGGCCCGTCGCCACGAGCAGATAGCCATAGCCGTCGCCCCAGGTGCGGAGGGTGCCGCACGCGGCTTCGACGCGGCGGCGCGCGGCCTCGCCGGCGCGGGCGTCGGCCCGCCTGCCGAACGACGTGAAGTCGCTCGAGCAGCAGAGGCCCTCGGCGAGGGTGGGCCTGGCCGAGACCCGGGCGGGCGCGGCCGCTCCGCCGCGCGTCACGTGCCACGCTCCGGCGCCGGCCGCCGCATACACGCCCTCGTCGAGCGCGGGGATCGCGATCACGCCGACGACGCCCCGGCCCTCGTGGCGGCAGCCCACGAGCGTGGCCCAGAGCGGCACGCCGCGGATGAACGACCGCGTGCCGTCGATCGGGTCGACGATCCATTCGTAGCCGCTGGTTCCTCCGACCGCCCCCGATTCCTCGCCCAGGAAGGCGTCGTCGGGAAACCGCCCGAGGAGCGACTCGCGCAGGACGCGTTCCGCGGCCAGGTCGGCCGCCGTGACGGGCGACCGGTCGTCCTTCGACCGTACCGCGAGCCCGGAGGCGCCGAACCAGCGCAGGGCCTCGGCGCCGGCGAGCGCCGCGGCGGCGCGGGCCGCCTCGAGCCGCTCGGCCGCGGCGTTCACAGAGGCGACGGAAATTGTCTCAGTGGGCATCGGCCGGAGGGGAGGCGCGGAACGACAGGACGACGAGCAGGCCGGCGCCGATCACGAGCCAGGAGTCGGCGAGGTTGAAGATCGGCCAATCGATGATCCCCTCGAGTGCGAAGTGAATCCAGTCGCGCACGGCATACACGGGCTGGCCCACGCGGCCGAGCGGCGCGTGCCAGCGGAGGCCGGGGAGGCCGAGCCGGTCGTAGAGGTTGCCCACGATGCCCCCGGTGACGAGGGCCAGGGCCACGAGGAGCCAGGGCTGACCCCGCACCCCCGCCGACGAGACGGTGGCCAGGATCCCGGCGATCGCCGCGCACGACACGGCGGCGAACGCGACGCCCAGCCCCTGCCCCATGCCGAAGAGGGCCCCCTCGTTGAGATTCGTCTCGAGCGCGAGGACGGCGGGCACCACCACGATCGCCGGCCGTTCGCCCGGCATCCCGAGGCGGGCGAAGAGCATCGACTTCGTCGCGAGGTCGGCCGCGGCCGCGGCGGTGGCGAGCGTCGCGAACAGCGGCCAGCCGCGGGAGGGATGCCACATCGGGCGGGGATGGAGGCGGCGGACGGGGCCGGCGTCGCTGGGGGTGTTACTTGGCGTGCCGCGGGGTGGACGGCCGCTCCAGACTTTCGGCACAGCGGATGCAGAGCGACGCGAACGGGATCGCCTCCAGCCGCTTCTTGGCGATCACGCCACCGCACTCCTCGCAGGAGCCGTACGTCCTGGCACGGATGCGGTCGAGGGCGTGCTCCACCAGTTCGAGGGTGCCTTCCTCGCTCGCCATCAGGCTGAGCGTGAACTCCTGCTCGTAGGCGTCGGAGCCGATGTCGGCCATGTGGAGCGGCATGCTCGAAATGTCGCCGCTGGCCTCCGAGCGGGTCTTGCCGAGGGCCGCGTCGGCCATCGTCGACACGTCGCCCCGCAGCCGCGCGCGCAACGCCTCGAGCGTCGCCTTGAAGGGCTTCATCTCCGCCGCTTTCATGCCGCACGTCCGTCCGTCGGGGCCGCGTGGTGAGGTCTCCGCAGACCCCACGGCACGTCCAGAAGAACTCCTGAGCATACCGCGGCCCCCGGGGCTGTCAATCTGGCAGCCAGGGGCCGTGCGTCGGCTGGACGGCCGTGTTTGCCAGACGTTCGGCGATCCTTGTCGGGCCGGGCGGGATGACCTAACCTTGCGAAAACGGTGCCGCGATCGAGTCCCCGGGGCCGTCGTGCCGACGTTGAACGAGCACCGGGGCCAGCCCCAGCCCGAACCGAGAGCCCTACCGTGGCCGTCGCCGCCCGCACCGACCTCGCCTTCCAGCAGTGCATCGCACCTGCCTGTGGGGCCACGTTCTCGGTCGACGAGGTGCTCACGAGCTGCCCGTCGTGCGGCAACCTGCTCGACGTCACCTACGACTGGGACCGGCTCCGCCCGCCCACTTCGTTCGAGGTCTTCGAGCGGAAATGGATGCGCCGCAGCGACCCGCTCGCCTCTTCGGGCGTGTGGCGGTTCCACGAACTGTTTCCCTTCGCGCCCCGCGAGAGCGTGGTGACGATCGGAGAGGGGCAGACGCTGCTCTCGGTGTCGGACGGCGTGGGGGCGTTCGTGGGCATGAAGCCCGGCCGGCTCCACCTGCAGTACGAGGGGCTCAACCCTTCGGGATCGTTCAAGGACAACGGCATGTCGGCCGCCTTCACGCACGCCCGGATGATCGGGGCCCGGCGGGCGGCCTGCGCCTCGACGGGCAACACCAGCGCCTCGCTCGCCGTCTACTGCGCCGTCACGCGGCTGATGCGCGGCATCATCTTCATCGGCTCCGGCAAGATCTCCTACGGCAAGCTCTCGCAGGCCCTCGACTACGGCGCCCTCACGATCCAGATCGCCGGCGACTTCGACGACGCGATGGCCCGCGTCAAGGAAGTGTCGGGCAAGCT
>RGVT01000132.1 GCA_010027105.1 Planctomycetia bacterium | reverse complement strand
CCTCGATCGACTGCGCGGCCAGCGGCACGACGATGCGGTTTCTCTCGGCGGTGTGCGCGCTCGGTCGCGGCACCTACCGGCTCGACGGCACCGCGCGGATGCGCCAGCGGCCGATCGACGACCTGCTCTCGGCCCTCCGGGCCCTCGGCGTGGAGGCCGCGGCGGAGAGCCCGGGGGGCTGCCCGCCCGTCACGATCCGGTCGCGTGGCATCCCCGGGGGGCGGGCCACCGTCCATGGCGGCACGTCGAGCCAGTTCGCCAGCGGACTCGCACTCGTCGCGCCGTGCACCTCCGGCGGGCTCGAGATCGTGTTCGCGGGGCAGCTCGTGTCGCTGCCGTATCTCGAGATGACCCGCCGGGTGATGGCCGCGTTCGGGGCCTCGTGCACGGCCGTCGACGACCGTACCTGGCGGATCGCCTCCGGCGGCTACACGGCCTGCGACTACGCCGTCGAGCCCGACGCGTCGGCGGCGAGTTATTTCTTCGCGGCGGCGGCCATCACGGGGGGCGAGGTCACCGTCGAGGGCCTCTCCCGGCGAAGCATGCAGGGAGACGTCGCCTTCTGCGACGCGCTCGAGCACATGGGCTGCTCCGTCGACTGGAACGAGTCGGGCCCGGGTGCGATCACGGTCCGCGGCCGCGCCGCGCGGGGCATCGACGTCGACATGAACGCGATCAGCGACACCGTGCCGACGCTCGCCGTCGTCGCGCTCTTCGCCGACGAGCCCACGACGATCCGCAACGTGGCCCACATTCGCGACAAGGAGACCGACCGGATCGGCGACCTGGCGCGGGAACTGCGCCGCCTCGGCGCCGCGGTCACGGAGACCCCCGACGGCCTGCGGATCGACCCGCGGCCCCTGCGACCCGCCGAGGTCCGCACCTACGACGACCACCGGATGGCGATGAGCCTCGCGCTCGCCGGCCTCACGGCTCCCGGGCTGCGGGTGCTCGACCCCGGCTGCGTCGGCAAGACGTTTCCCGCCTACTGGCGGCGCCTCGCTGCGCTCGCGCGGCTCGACGCGACCGGCTGGCCGGACCTCGGCGGATGATCCGCAGGCAGCCGGCCGATCAGTCTCGATCGATCCACGCGGATCCGCCGCCGCGCCACGGCGGCTCGAACGCGACCGGCTCGGCCGACCGCTGCAGGGCCAGTTCCGCCCGCTCGATCAGGTCGGCCACCCTCCGATCCCGCGCTTCCTGGCCGCCCGCCGGCCCGCTGTGCCGCTCCGCGGCGATGAAGCCGCCGCCGCAGTGCTGGCAATAGACCTTTCTCCCGAGCAGCGTCACACGGATCCGCAGCAGGCGGCCACAGACGGGGCACCCCTGGTGGAACGACATCGGCACGTCGTGAAACTTGTCCATCGGTGAACCGTTGAATTCCGGGGCCCCTGTGGCGGGCCGTGGAACGTTGGTTGGAGGCCTACCCTGCCCCGTCGACGCCAGCAGTTTACGCCCGCTCCGGACGGCTGGCAATCGCATTCTGCATGAGGAATGTGCAAGCCTGCGGACACTCGTCCCGCGGCGTCCAAACGGATACACTCGGAAGGGTCGGGAACCTGGGGCGCCCGCCGACTCTGTCGATTCCATCGGTTTCGTCGGTCAAGCATGCATCGGCCCTGGCTCACGCCGGTCATCATCCTGTTCTGGTGTGCGACCACCACGTGGCTGGTGGCGGCGAAGATCGTGCCGTCGCTCCTGCCCGGGTCTCCCCCCGGCTACCAGGCGCTCTACGCGTCGAACAACCGGCTGATCCCGGTGGCGTGGACCGTCCTCTGGAAAGACCGTCCCCTCGGGTGGGCCGTCGGCGAGTCGACTCGAAACACGGACGGCGGCGTCACCGTCGACACGCAGATCACCTTCGACAGCCTTCCGCTCGACGAGATCCTGCCCACGTGGACGAGGCCGCTGGTGCGGCAGGCGCTCGATCGGGCGCCCGCCTCGAGGCCGCCGGCAGGCTCTCGATCGACCCCCAGGGGCAGCTGCGCAGCTTCCACTCGTCGGTGGCCCTGCCGGGTGGGCGGGACCGGGTGCTGTTGTTCGGCACCGTCGAGGACGGCCACGTCAGGATCCTGGTCCGGGCCGGCGAGCTGACGTATGAAACCGCCCGCTACCTGCCGTCGCACTTCATGATCGGCGACGAACTCTCGCCCCAGGCCACGATGCCCGGGCTCGTCGTCGGCAGACGCTGGACGGTGCCCGTCTACAACCCGCTCCGCGGAGGCAGCGGTGCCCTCCAGGTCCTGCACGCCGAGGTGACGGGGGAGGAGACGCTGTTCTGGGAAGACCGCCTCGTCCGCGTCGACCTCGTGGTCTACCGGGATGATCCGTCGGGGCACCACGATCCCCTGGCCCGCATCTGGGTCGATCGCGGCGGCCGCGTGCTCCGGCAGGAGAGCACCATGTTCGGCTCGACGCTCACCTTTCTGCGCCGGTCCGACGAGGCGGCGGAGTCGCTCGCCAAGAGCCTGCGCGCGGAGCAGGCGGAGTACCCGGGCCAGGCGGAGGTGCGGAGCGACCCATGATCGAGTTCGACCACGTCACCCGCACCTACGGCCCGAAGACGGCGGTGGCCGATTTCTCGCTCGCCATTCCGCGGGGGGAGCTGTTCGCGCTCCTCGGCCCGAACGGCGCCGGCAAGACCACCACCATCAAGATGCTCGTCGGCCTGCTCCAGCCGTCGCGCGGGGCGGTGCGGGTGAGCGGTTTCGATCTCGTCAGGGATCCGCGGAACGCCCACCTCCACATCGGCTACGTCCCCGACGAGCCCTGCCTCTACGACAAGCTCACCGGCCGCGAATTCCTCTGGTTCATCGCCGACATGTTCGGCATGCCCAGGCATCTGGCCGCGGAGCGGATCGAGGCCGAGGTCGGGCACTTCGAGCTGGGCGAGTTCGCCGACGACCTCGCCGAGAGTTACTCGCTGGGGATGAAACAACGGCTCGTCTTCGCCGCGTCGCTCCTTCACGCCCCGGACGTGCTCGTGCTCGACGAGCCGATGGTCGGCCTCGACCCGCGCAGCGTCCGCATCGTCAAGGACCTGCTCACCAGCCGCACGCGTGAGGGGATGACGGTCTTCATGTCGACGCACACCCTGGCGATGGCGGAGGAGATGGCCGACAGGGTCGGGATCATGGTCCGCGGCCGGCTGCGGTTCCTCGGCACCGTCGCCGAGCTGCGCGAGCAAATGGCGATCGAGTCGACGAGCCTCGAACAACTCTACCTCGAGCTCACGAACCAGCCGGCGGAACGAGGGGAGGGACGGTCGTGATGCCGGCCCGCGCCGCGACGCATCCGGGGCCTTCTCCCGCGCTCGATGGGACCGCCGTGTGGTGCTGCCGGCTGCTCTCCGTCGACGCGGAGTCGGGCCTCTTCCTCAGGCTGCGGACGCGGATCGCCTGGGCCCTGTGCCGCACGATGCTCACGACGGCCCGGCTGCGACTGAGCCTGGTCGTGCTCCTCAGCGGGATGTTCTGGGGGGCTCTGTACGGCATCTTCGTCGAGGCCTTCGCGTTCCTCGACGCGCTGCACGCCGAGGTGATCTCGCTCCTGTTCAACGCCTTCTTCTCGTCGCTGCTGGTGATGCTCGTGTTCTCCACGGGCATCCTCCTCTACGGCGGCATGTACTGCTCTCCGGAGTCGCGGCTGCTGATGACGCTGCCGGCCCGCGAGGAGGCGATCTTCTCCCACGCGTTCCGGGAGGCGGTGTGGTTCTCGAGCTGGGGCTTCATCCTCCTGGGCAGCCCGATGCTCGTGGCCTACGGGGTCGTCCGCGGGGCCCCCTGGACCTACTTCGCCCTGCTGCTGCCGTTCATGGTCGCGTTCGTGGTCGTCCCCGCGACGGTGGGCGGGATCGCCTGCATGGCGATGGTGGCCTGGCTGCCCCGGCTGCGGCTGCACGCCCTCTCGATCGCCCTCGCGGCCGCCTGCCTGGGCGGCTGCTGGCTGGCCTGGTCGACCCTCTCCACGGCGCGGGCCGACAGCATGTCGGCCGCGTGGTTCGAGCAGACGTTGTCGAGGCTGTCGATCACCGAGCAGAAGCTCCTGCCCAGCTGGTGGCTCTCGAGCGGGCTCCTGGAGGCCGCCCGCGCGGGAACGACCGCGGGCGAGGCCCGGGCGGCGCTCGCCGAGGCGGCCAAGTTTCTCGCGCTGCTCGTGGCCAACGGGATGCTCCTGCAGCTCCTCGCCGGACGGCTCGCCCGCGGCGCCTACCGCCTGGGATACAGCCAGCTCGCCGGCGAGGTGCCCGCCCGGCGGCGGCGGCGGATCGGCTGGTTCGACCAGATGCTCGTCAACCTCGGGCCGGCCGCCGGCCGGCCCCTGCGCCTGCTCGTCGTGAAGGACCTGCGGCTCTTCCGCCGCGACATCTCCCAGTGGTCGCAGTTCCTGATCTTCTTCGGGCTGCTCGGGTTCTATTTCTGGAACATCCGCTCGTTCAACTACAACAACACCTACGCCTCGATGATCGGCTTCCTCAACCTCGCGGTCGTGGGCCTGATCCTCTCGACGTTCACCACGCGGTTCGTGTTTCCGATGATCAGCCTGGAGGGACGCCGGTTCTGGATTCTCGGCCTCCTGCCGGTGCACCGCGACCAGATCGTGTGGTCGAAGTTCCTGTTCTCGTTCCTGGGCGGCCTGCTTCCGTGCTGCGGGCTCGTGCTGCTCAGCGACACGATGCTCGGGCTGCCCCGGCAAACCCTCCTCGTCCACGAGATCTGCTGCGTCACCCTCTGCATGGGGCTGTGCGGCATCGCGGTGGGGCTGGGGGCGAGGATGCCCGATCTCCGCGAGGCCTCACCGTCGAAGATCTCCTCCGGCTTCGGGGGGACGTTGAGCCTCGTGATCAGTTCACTGTTCATCATGGTGGTGGTCGTCGTGGCGGCGCTTCCCTCGCATCTGTTCCTCGTGGCCAGCGCGCTCGGTCCTGTCGGCCAGCGCGGGCTGCTGGCCTGGGCCTCCACCGGCCAGGGAATCGCCGCCAGCCTCTCGATCGTCGTGGCGACGGGGGCCTTGGCCACCGTCGTGCCGCTGTGGCTGGGGCTGCGGTCGTTCCGCCGCCTGGAGCCCTGAGACGGGGGAGAAGGCGGCTTCCGCGGCCGGCCGCCGGCCGGTTAGGATCGCGGCCGAAATGCGGTTACCTCTTCTGGAGCCACGGTCCTGCGGGAGCACGGTCCTGCGGGAGCACGGTCCTGCGGGAGCACGGTCCTGCGGGAGCACGGTCCTGCGGGAGATAGTTCGGCACGACCGCGAAACCTCTCGGGCATCGAGCGTCCCCCCAGCGAGTAGCATGGTCAGCCGCCTCCCTCCACGAGCGCTACCAACCCTGCGAATCGGGGCGGTGCAGTATCTCAACACGAAGCCGCTCGTGCACGGGCTCGGCGGCCGGGGCGTGGCGATCGACTACGACCTCCCGAGCCGCCTCGCCGACCGCCTCGCTCGCCGCGAACTCGACGTGGCCTTGATTCCGTCGATCGAACTGTTCCGGGGTGAGGGTTACCGGGTCGTCTCCGACGCGTGCATCGGCTGCCGGGGGCCGGTGATGAGCGTGAAGCTGTTCTTCAGGACGGCGCCCTCCCGGGTCGGGCGGCTGGCCGTCGACGAAGGCTCGCGGACGAGCGCCAGCTTGGCGCGGATCCTGCTGGCCGAGCGGTGCGGTGTGTTGCCCGAGATCGAGCACCTGCCGATCGGCTCGGGGTTCGACGACACCGCGGCCGACGCCGTCCTCCTGATCGGCGACCGGGCGATCGGCGCCCACCGAGGCTCGTTCCAGATCGTCTGGGATCTGGGTGACGAGTGGGTGCGGTGGCGGGGCCTGCCGTTCGTGTTCGCCGCCTGGGCCGCGCACCCGGGCGTCGATCGCGCGGCACTCGCGGAACTCGGCCCGCTCCTCGCGGCCGCCCGCGACTCCGGCAAGGCCAACCTGGCGGCGATCGCCTCCGCGGAAGCCCCCGCACACGGCCTCACGGTGCCGCAGTGCCTGGCGTATCTGCGCGACAACCTGCACTACGACCTGGGCGCGGGTGAGCGGGAGGCGCTGGCGGTGTTCTACGACCGCGCCGCGGCGCTCGGCCTCGCTCCCCGCGGCTTCGACCTCGGCCGCCTCGACCCCGCGCCGCCGGCCGTCGCGCCCCCCACCGCCGTCGCATCCCGGCCATGACCACCACCGCAGCACCCGACCCGGCCACGATCAAGGGCATTCTCGACGACACCGTCGCCGGGCGGCGGCTCGCGTTCGACGACGCCGTGCTCCTCCTGCAGTCGCGCGACCTGGCCGCGATCGGACGGGCCGCGCACGCGGTGACCGGCCGGCTCCATCCCGAGCCCTGGCGCACCTACAACATCGACCGCAACGTCAACTACACCAACGTCTGCACGGCGGTCTGCGACTTCTGCGCCTTCTACCGCGGGCCGAAGCACCCCGAGGGCTACGTGCTCGACCGCGACGTGTTGCTCGCCAAGATCGAGGAGACGGTGACCCTCGGCGGCGACCAGATCCTCATGCAGGGCGGCCTGCACCCCACGCTCCCGCTCGAGTGGTACGAGGACCTCCTCCGCGACATCAAGGCCCGGTTCCCCGCGGTCAACGTCCACGGCTTCTCGCCGCCTGAGATCCACCACCTCACGAAGGTCTCGAAACGGCCCCTCCGCGAGGTGCTCGAGCGGCTCGCGCGGGCCGGCCTGGGGTCGCTTCCCGGCGGAGGCGGCGAGATCCTCGTCGACCGCGTGCGGAAGGCGATGACCCGCGGCAAGGTGCTCACCGACGACTGGCTGGAGGTGCACCGCGAGTGGCACCGTCTCGGCGGCAGGAGCACCGCCACGATGATGTACGGCCACATCGAGACGCTCGCGGAGCGGGTGGAGCACCTCGCACGGCTGCGGGAGCTCCAGGACGAGACCGGCGGCTTCACCGCGTTCATCTGCTGGTCGTTCCAGCCCGAGCACACCGAGATGGCCGACATCCCGCCAGCGGGGCCCTTCGAGTACCTGAAGACGCAGGCCGTCGCCCGCCTCTACCTCGACAACTTCCCGAACATCCAGTCGAGCTGGGTCACGCAGGGCCGGGAGATCGGCCAGCTCGCGCTGCTGTACGGCGCGAACGACATGGGCAGCCTGATGATCGAGGAGAACGTGGTCAGCGCCGCCGGCACGGTCCACCACCTGACGCTCGACCAGATGCGGGCCTCGATCGCGCAGCTCGGCTGGATCCCGCGCCGCCGGAACGTGTTCTACGAGCTCTTCGAGGACGATCCCGCCGCCGACG
>RGVT01000131.1 GCA_010027105.1 Planctomycetia bacterium | reverse complement strand
ATATTCGTCATGCCCGCACGGACGGAAACGATGGGCTTTTTGGCAGTTGAAGCGATGGCTATGGAGTGCCCCATTCTGGTTTCGCGGGGGGGAGGGGCGGCCGGGGAAAACTGTGCCTCTCCCGGAAAATTGCCATTGAATCCACGCAGCCCGCAAGCCGATAACCGTCTCGGTCGCGTCGATCCACGCGATCCTCCCCGTTCGCCCCAGCCCGTCAGGCGCGCCTTGAGCATCCACCCTTTCGCCGCCGTGAGTCCGGGAGCCCGCCTGGGGACGGGGGTCTCGGTGGGGGCCTTCGCCACCGTCGAGGACGGCGTCGAACTCGGCGACTTCTGCACCGTGGCAACCGGCGCGGTGGTGAAAAGCGGCGTGCGGGCCGGCTGTCACAACGAGTTCGGCGAGCACTGCGTCGTCGGCGGCGCACCGCAGCACGCGGCCCGGCCGCAGCAGGTCGGCACGGTCGTGATCGGCGACCACAACGTGTTCCGCGAATACGTGACCCTGCACCGGGCCCTGAAGACGGGCACGGCGACGGTGATCGGCGACCACAACTACATGATGGCCACCGCCCACGTGGGGCACGACTGCGTCGTGGGCAACAACTGCATCTTCGCCAACGGCGCGCTGCTCGGCGGCCACGTGCAGGTCGAGGACCGGGCATTCGTGTCGGGCGCCGTCGCGGTGCACCAGTTCTGTCGCATCGGCCGGCTCGCGATGGTGGGCGGGCACGCACGGGTCGTGCAGGACATCCCCCCCTACATGCTCGTCGACGGACAGAGCGGCTGCATCGTCGGGCTGAACGTCGTCGGCCTGAAGCGCAGCGGACACTCGGCGGAGGAGATCGCCGAGCTCAAGGCGGCCTACCGGACGATCTACCGCCGCGGGCTGCCGTGGCGGCAGGTGCTCGACGCGCTCGACGTGGAGTTCCAGGGTGGGACGGTCCGGCACCTGGCCCGGTTTCTGTCCGCGGGCAGCCGGGGCTTCGCCCAGGAGCGGCGCGTGCCGCCCGTCACGACCTTCCGCCTCCGCGTGGCCGAGGATGGCACCGCGGCCGAGCCGTCGCTCCGCTCACGTGCCGGCTGAGGGCCCCGCGTCCGCTCCGCCGCCGGCGAGGTCGATGCCGTGACGCTGCAGCTTGCGGCGCAGGACGGAACGGTCGATTCCGAGCATTTTCGCCGCCAGCGACTTGTTGTGCATCGTGGCGGCGAGCGTGCGCTCGAGGTGCACACGCTCGACGTCGGCCAGCGTGGGCCACTGGTCCGCAGCCGCCGTCGCGGCCTCTCTCGGCGCGGCCGGCGCCGCCGGCTTGACCGCCGGCTCGACGCGAAAGACGCCGGGCAGGGACGTCGACGAGAGGATGCCCTGGGCCGCGGCCTGCACGAGCGGCGACACGTCCGCGGCAGGGCTGCGTGAACCGGTCGTCGCGGGCGGCGGGCACGCCGCGGCCGCGTCGGCGGCCATGAACCCGGAGAGCGCCTCGGGGTCGATCTCGTCGCCCGATGAAAACATCACCGCCCGCTCCAGGACGTTTTCCAGTTCGCGCACGTTGCCCGGCCAGGCGTAGGCCTGCAGCACCCCGATGGCGGCGGGCGCGAGCGTGCAGGTGGGCATGCCGTGCCGCGCGGCGAGTTCCGCGAGGTAGCGGCCGGCGAGCACCGGCACGTCCTCGGGCCGATCCCGCAGGGGCAGCGTGCGGATCGTGACGACGTTCAGCCGGTAATAGAGGTCCTCGCGAAACCGTCCCGCGGTCACCTCGCGGCCGAGGTCGCGGTTCGTGGCGGCGACGATCCGTACGTCGACCGGGATCTCCTCGTGGCTGCCGACCGGCACCACCGTGCGCTGCTGCAGGACGCGCAGCAGCTTGGCCTGCAGTTCGAGCTCCATCTCGCCGATCTCGTCGAGAAAGATCGTACCGCCATGGGCCGCGCGGAAGCAGCCGAGCGTCGACGACGTGGCGCCCGTGAACGAACCCTTGACGTGCCCGAACATGTGGCTCGCGAACAGCGTGCCGGTGGTCACGGCACAATCGACCGGAATGAAGGGTTTGCCGGCCCGCCCGCCCGAGGCATGGATCGCACGGGCGATGAGTTCCTTGCCGGTGCCGCTCGGCCCCAGAACGAGGACGCTCGATTGATGGGCGGCGACGAGCCCGATCGCCCGCCTCACCTGGTCGGCCCACGGCGACACGCCCGCGATCCGCTCGAGCGAGAACGCCCGACCACGTTGCTCTGCGGTGGATGCCATGCGCCGGGCCGGAGGTTCGGAGCCGACGGCGGCACCGGGGGGGGCACCGCCGTCGCGGGTCGGCGGTGGGGGCGGACCGACCATGCTCGCGGCCGTTCCGCCCGGAAAACCGCCTCGACAATATACCCCTTGCCGGCGGCCATCGCCACCGGCGAGACGGTGGTGCGGGTCGGAGCGGTTCGGCCGGTGCGCGAAAAAATCTCGGCCCCGGATTCGCCCGGTCGGGAAAGGTGGGCAAAGATTGAGGTGGTGGATCGCGCCCGAACGGTCCGCCGCCATTCCGGACGACCACGATGCCCCCCGCCTCCCTTCCGTCCACCGTGCCCGGCGTTCCGACCGACGGGGCATGGGCCGCGCGCGGCGGGCGTCCGCGCCGCTGGCCGTGGCTGATCGGCCTGGCGGCGCTCGCGGGGCTCGGCTGGCTCGCCTCCGACCGGCTCCTCGTCGACCGGCGGCCGATCGTCGTGGGCCTGCTCCACTCCCAGACCGGCCCCATGGCGGTCAGCGAGAAGTCGATGATCGACGCCGAGGTGCTGGCGCTCGAGGAGATCAACGCCGGCGGCGGGATCCTGGGCCGGCCGGTCCGCTGGGTGATCGCCGACGGTGCGTCCGACCCGCCGACGTTCGCCCGCCAGGCCGAGAAGCTGATCCGCGACGACCACGCGGCCGTGGTGTTCGGATGCTGGACGAGCGCCAGCCGCAAGAGCGTGCTGCCCGTCGTGGAGGCGGCCGACCATCTGCTCGTCTATCCGATGGCCTACGAGGGCCTCGAGCAGTCGCCGAACGTCGTCTACACGGGCGCCGCCCCCAACCAGCAGATCACGCCGGCGGTGCAGTGGTGCCACAACACGCTCGGCGCACGCCGCTTCTTCCTCGTCGGGTCCGACTACATCTGGCCCCACTGCGTCAATGCGATCATCTCCGACCAGCTCGCCGGCCTCGGCGCCGAGCGGGTGGGAGAGGCGTACATCCCGTACGGCAGCACCGCCGTCGACGCCGCGGTGCGGGAGATCGTCGCCGCCCGACCCGACGTCGTCCTGAGCGCCGTGGTCGGCGACTCGGCGCTGGCCTTCGCCCGCGCGCTGCGGGCCGCGGGCGTGCGGCCGGAGGAGATGCCGGTCGTGACGTTCTCGGTGGCCGAGGACGAGCTGCGCACCGGCGCCCGCGAGGACTTCGCCGGCCATTACGCCGCCTGGAACTACTTCCAGAGCATCGACCGCCCGGAAAACCAGTCGTTCGTGCGGAGCTTCAAGGCCCGCTACGGCGGCGACCGCACCACGTCGGATGTGATCGCGGCGGCCTACGACAGCGTGCGGCTCTGGGCCCAGGCGGTCCGCGAGGCCGGCACCACGGAGGTGCACCAGGTGCGCAACGCCCTGCGGTTCCAGAGCCTCGACGCGCCGGAGGGGATCATCTCGATCGACGCCATCACGCAGCACACGTGGCGGCCCGTCTCGATCGGGAGAATCCGGCCGGACGGGCAGTTCGACATCGTGTGGACCAGTCGCACGGCCGTCCGCCCGGTGCCGTTCCCGCTCTCCCGCTCCCGCGAGGCGTGGGAGGAATTCGTGGCCGACCTCCAGCGCCGCTGGGGAGGATCCTGGGTCAATACGGCGGGAATCGACGCGCCGGGCCGTCCGGCCCCGCCGCCCGCACCCTGACCACGCAGGCGAACGCCACCATGAGCCCACTCGACGCGAGCTTCCCGGCACCGCTCCCCTCCGGACCGCACGCCATGCAGCGGTCGATCGCGGGGCGGCTGCTGTTCTGGTTCCTCGTGATCGCGCTCATTCCGTGCGCGATCCTCACGGCGATCACCGCCCGGATCGCCACGAGGGCGCTCGAGAATTCGGTCCGCAACAACCTCGTCCAGATCGCGGCCGCCAAGGCGGGCGAACTCGAGGCCTACGCCATCGAGCGGGTGCGGGACGGCATGGCGATCGCCCGGGCGCCGTCGGTGGTGAGGGCCGTCGGCGACCTCGCGGCGCCGGCAGCCCGGGGGGTGGCGCCCGACGAGGGCCGTGGCGGCGGGCCCGCTCCCGACGCGGGGCCAGTCGAGGAGTTCCTCGGGTACGCGGCCAGTTCGTTCGGCTACTCGGAGGTGCTCCTGCTCGATCCCGCGGGCCACATCGTGTTCTCGCTGGAGAAGCGGTTTCCGGTGGGTGCTTCGCTGCAGTCGGGCGGGCTGGCCTCGTCGGAACTGGCGGCCGGCTTCGACCGCTCCCGCACGCTGCTGCAGTCGGATCTCTCCGGCTTCCAGGTCTATGGCGGCGGCCAGCGGCCGCTGGCCTTCGTCACCAGCCCCGTCTTTTCGCGGGGCCGCGTCGCGGGGGTGCTCGCCCTGGGGCTCGGACCCGAGCGGGTCTGGCAGGTGATCGCCGATCGCAGCGGCCTCGGCCGCACCGGCGAGGTCGTGACCGGCGAGCAGCAGGGGGCGACGGTGCTCGTCACCTCGCCGCTGCGGCACGCCCCGGACGCGGCCTTCCGGCTGCAGATCCCGCTCGGCGGCGCGCAGGGCGTCGCCACGCAGCGGGCGGCCAGCGGCGCCCGCGGCTACGGCGTCCTCCACGACTATCGGGGGGAGGAGGTGGTCGCGGCCTGGTGCTACCTGCCCAGCTTCCGCTGGGGGATGACCGTCAAGCAGGATGCCGACGAGGCGTTCGCACTGGTCAACTTCCAGCGCAACGCGATCATCGGCCTGTCGCTCGCCACGATTCTCGGCGTGACCGTCGCCGCGCTGGCCGTGGCCCGCACCATCTCGGCGCCGATCCGCACCGCCGTGGCCGTGGCCCGTCAGGTGGCCGGCGGCGACCTGCGGGCCGACGTCGGCGCGGCGGGCGACGACGAGACGGGGGCGCTCCTGACCGCGATCCAGACCATGAACAACGATCTTCGCGGCCTGATCGGCCGCATCCAGCGGTCGTCGGTGGCCCTGATCTCGACGGCGACGGCCATCCAGGCCACGAGCAGCGAGCAGCAGCAGGTGATCGCCGACTACGGCGCCTCGACGAGCGAGGCGGTGGCCGCCGTGAAGGAGATCTCCGTCACGAGCCAGGAGCTGGTGCGCACGATGACCGAGGTCAACGACATGGCGGCCCACACCGGCCAGATGGCGGCGGAGGGCCGCGGCAACCTCTCGGGCATGGACGCGACCATGCGGCAGCTCGCCGAGAGCACCACCTCGTTCGGCGCGAAACTCGCCGTGATCAGCGAACGCGCGGCCACCATCAACCTCGCGGTGACGACGATCACCAAGGTGGCCGACCAGACGAACCTGCTCTCGATCAACGCCGCCATCGAGGCGGAGAAGGCGGGGGAGTACGGGCTCGGCTTCCTCGTGGTGGCGCGGGAGATCCGCCGCCTCGCCGACCAGACCGCCGTGGCCTCGCTCGACATCGAGCGGATGGTGAAGGAGATGCAGTACGCCGTGTCGGCGGGCGTGATGGAGATGGACAAGTTCGCCGAGCAGGTGCGGGGGGGCGTCCGCGAGATCGGCGGGATCGCCGGCAAGCTCGGACAGATCATCGAGGCCGTGCAGGGCATCTCCGGCCGGTTCGGGCAGGTCACCGAGGGCATGCGGGCGCAGTCGCAGGGGGCCGAGCAGATCCGTGAGGCGATGGTGCGGCTCGCGGAAGGTGCGTCGCGCACCGCCGCCTCGCTCGACGACTTCAACAGCGCCACGATCCACCTGCGGGAGGCGGTCGGCGACCTCAAGGAGGAGGTCTCCCGCTTCACCGTCTGACGCGGGCCGCGTCCCATGCACATCCTCGCCTTCACCGTCGCCGGCCAGCCCTATGCCATCCCCGCGCGGACGGTGGTCGAGGTGCTGCCGCTGGTGCCGGCCCGGCCGCTGCCGCTCCTGCCCGACTACATGGCGGGCGTCTTCACCTACCGCGGTCGCATGGTGCCGCTCGTCGACCTCGCCAGCCGGTTCGGGGCCGCGGCGGGGCGGACCGGGGGCCGGCTCAGCACGCGGGTGATCGTGGTCGAGTTCGCGCCCGGCGGGCTTGCCGGGGCGATGCGGCTGGGGCTCGTGGCCGACGACGTGATCTCGATCGAGGAGGCCGCCGAGACCGATCCCGTCGCGCCCTCCTCGGGCACGGTCCCCTTCCTCGGCCGCCTCGTGAGGCTCGGGGGCACGACGGTGCAGATGGTGGTGGTGGAGCGACTGCTGCCGGACGACCTGCTCGCGGGTCTCGCGACGGTGGCCTCCGGAGCCGTCGGGACATGAACACGGCGCCCCCCCACGACCCGCCGCCCCTGCCCGCCGCGGAAGACCTGCTCGCCCGCTGGATCGGGCTCGACCCCGACACCATCGGTTCGCCCGCGATCGCCCGGGCGGTCCGCAGCCGGATGGAAGCCCTCGGAATCCCCGACCCGGCGGCCCTCGTCGACCGCGCGGCCGCCGACCCCGCGGAACGCGACCTCCTCGTCGAAGAGGTGGTCGTCGGCGAGAGCTGGTTCTTCCGCGATCCGCAGGTGTTCGGGTTCGTCGCCAGGTTCGCCCGGTCCCGGGCCGCGCTGCCCGGCCGCGGACCGCTCCGCGTCCTGAGCGCGCCCTGCGCCGCGGGCGAGGAGCCCTACTCCGTCGCCATCGGCCTGCTGGAGGCGGGTCTCGCACCCGGGCAGTTCACGATCGACGCCGTCGACGTCAGCCGCGCCGCCCTCGCGCGGGCCCGCGAGGCGCGGTACACGGCCAACGCGTTCCGCAACGCCGACCTCTCGTTCCGCGACCGCTGGTTCCACCGCGAGGGCCAGGCGTCGGTGCTCGACGAACACGTGCGGCGGCTCGTGCGATTCGCCTGGGCGAACCTCCTCGACGAGTCGCTCCTCGGTGAGACCCTCGGGGCCGGTCGCGGCCCGTACGACGTCGTGTTGTGCCGCAACCTGCTGATCTACCTGACGCCTGCGGCCCGGGCCCGCGTCGTGGCGACGCTCGAGCGGCTGCTCGCTCCCGACGGCCTCCTCGTGCTCGGAGCGGCCGAGCCGCCGATCATGACCGGCGACTGGATCCCGGCCGGCGACAGTTCGATCTTCGCCGTCCGA
>RGVT01000014.1 GCA_010027105.1 Planctomycetia bacterium | reverse complement strand
GTCGACGACGGTCGATTCGATACCGCGGCCGCACGGCCCCCCGTCGAGGATCAGGTCGACGCGGTCGGCGAGGCCGTCGAGGACGTGCGCGGCGGTCGTCGGCGAGACCGCGAGCGAGCGGTTGGCGCTCGGGGCTGCGAGCGGCGCCCCGACCTTCTCGATCAGAAGCCTCGTGAGCGGGTGGGCCGGACAGCGCAGGGCCACGGTCGGGCCGCCGGCCGTCACGGCGTCGGGGATCGTGCCGCCGCGGGGCACGACCAGCGTGACCGGGCCGGGCCACAGCGCCGCGGCGAGCGTTTCCGCGGCGTCGGGCCACGCCGACGAGAGCCCGCGCGCCATCGCGGGATCGGCGACGTGCACGATGAGCGGATTCGTGGCCGGCCGCCCCTTGGCCGCGAAGATCCTCGCGACCGCGTCGGCGTCGGTCGCCACGGCGGCGAGGCCGTAGACGGTCTCGGTGGGGATGGCGACGAGGCCGCCGGCGGAGAGGATGCCGGCGGCGCGATCGAGCGCGGCCAGCGTGTCGGCCGGTGGGTTCGCCGCATCGTCGGGCCAGCGGATCGCAAGCACGTCGGGGAGCGGGTGGGGCATCGCCACAGGTTGCAACGGCGGGGGCTCGAGAGCAAGATGTGCCGGTCGTCCGCCGCATCCCGGAATTCCCCCGTGGCCCCGTCCCCGCCAGTGCCCGTCTCTCCGCTCGTCGGCATCGTGATGGGGAGCCGCTCCGACTGGGCCACGCTCAAGCGGGCGGCCGATCTCCTCGCGGAGTTCGGCGTGCCGCACGAGGCGGAGATCGTCTCGGCCCACCGCACACCCGGCAAACTCGCCGACTACGCGGCGACCGCGGCGGACCGCGGCCTCAAGGTGATCATCGCCGGGGCCGGCGGTGCGGCCCACCTGCCGGGGATGATGGCGGCCCAGACCCACCTGCCGGTGTTCGGCGTGCCGGTGGAGAGCACGATGCTCCGCGGCGTCGATTCGCTCCTCTCGATCGTGCAGATGCCCGCGGGCGTGCCGGTGGGGACCCTCGCGATCGGTCCGGCCGGGGCGGCGAACGCGGCGCTGCTCGCCGTGGCCGTGCTCGCGCTTGACGACGCCGGTCTGCGGGCCAGACTCCTCGACTACCGCCGGCGGCAGACCGAGCGGGTGCTGCAGGACACGCCCCAGACGGAACCTTCCGAATGGTCCGACCGCCCCTCCGAGAAGTAACGCCGGTCATCCTGCCGGGGGCGACGCTCGGAGTGATGGGGGGCGGGCAGCTCGGGGCGATGTTCGCGATGGCGGCGAAGCGACTCGGCTACCGCGTCGAGGCGCTCAGCGACGTGGCCGACTGCCCGGCCGTCCACCACTGCGACCGGGTGCACGTCGTGCCGTACGACGACGCCGCGACCCTCGGCCGGATCGCCACCGGGCTCGCGGCCGTGACGTTCGAGTTCGAGAACGTGCCGGCCGAGGCCGCGCGGGCGCTGGCGGCCGTCGTGCCCTGCCGGCCGGCGCCCGACGTGCTCTTCACGACGCAGGATCGGGTCCGCGAGAAGGCGTTTCTCGCAAGGCACGGCTTCGCCTGCGCGCCGCACCGCGTCGTGCGCTCCCGCGCCGAACTCGACGCGGCCATCGCCGCGATCGGCCTGCCCGCGGTGCTCAAGACCGCGGCCTTCGGCTACGACGGCAAGGGGCAGCGCAGGATCGACGCGGCCGACGCCGTGGCCGCTGCCTGGGACGCACTGGGGCCCGCGGAATGCGTGCTCGAGGGCTGGGTCGACTTCGACTGCGAGATCTCCGTCGTCGCGGCCCGCGGCGTCGCCGGCGACGTGGCCGTCTACGAGCCGAGCCGCAACGCCCATGCCCACCACATCCTCGACGTCTCGTCGGCCCCGGCGGGCCTGCCACGGGCGGTGCTCACCGAGGCGCGGTCGGTCGCGTCCCGGATCCTGGAGGCGCTCGACGTCGTCGGCGTCGCCTGCGTGGAGTTCTTCGTGGCCCGCTCGGGCGCCCTCGTCGTCAACGAGATCGCACCCCGGCCGCACAACTCGGGGCACCTCACGATCGCAGCCTGCGAGACGAGCCAGTTCGAGCAGCAGGTTCGCGCCCTCTGCGGCCTGCCGCTCGGCTCCACGCGCCAACTCGCTCCCGCGGCCATGGCGAACCTGCTCGGCGACTGCTGGAGCGGCGGGGAGCCCGACTGGCCGGCCGCCCTCTCCGTGCCGGGCACGAGCCTCCTGCTCTACGGGAAATCGGACCCGCGACCCGGCCGCAAGATGGGGCACCTCACCGCGCTGGCCCCCACGGCCGACGAGGCGGTCGCGAACGCCACCCGCGCCCGCGACCGGGCGTGCCGCAGGGGCTGATGGTTTTTGTGAACGGAAGGGCCCGACACGCCGAAGCGTGTTCCGCGGGTGAACGGTCGTCAGGCGGCCGGAGCGAGGATTTCCCGCAGGGCGGCGGCGAGTTCGGGGTACTGGAACACGAAGCCCGTGTCGAGCGCCACCTTGGGGACGACCCGCTGCGAGGCGAAGAGCACCTGCGCGAACTCGCCGAACACCAGCCGCAGGCCGAGGTAGGGGGCCGGCATGAACGCCGGCCGGTGCAGTTGCCGCCCGAGCGCCTGGGTGAACTCCGAGTTCCGCACCGGGTTCGGGGCCACCGCGTTCATCGGCCCGGAGATCGACGACGTCTCCGCGGCGTGGAGATAGAGCCGGGCGAGGTCGGCCACGTGGATCCAGGGCATCCACTGGCGGCCGCTGCCGAGCGGCCCCCCCGCTCCGAGCTTGAACGGGAGGAGCATCTTGGCGAGGGCACCGCCGCCCGCCCCCAGAACGATGCCTGTCCGGGCCAACGCGACCCGCACGCCGGCTCTCTCTGCGGCGAGCGCCTCGCGCTCCCAGTCGACGCACACCTGGGCGAGGAAGTCGGAGGCGGGCGGGGCCGACTCGGTGAGTTCCTCGTCGCCACGGTCGCCGTAATAGCCCACGGCGGAGGCCGACACGAGCACCCGCGGCTTCGTCCCCGCCTGCACGATGCCCTGCACGAGGTTCCGTGTGCCGATCACGCGGCTGTCGCGGATCCGCGCCTTCTGGGCCGCCGTCCAGCGGCCCTCGGCCACCGACTCGCCGGCCAGGTGCAGGACGGTGTCGACGCCCTCGAACGCCTCCGGCGGCGGCGGGCCCGACAGCGGATCCCAGCGGACGATGCGGTCGACGACGTGGCCGATCCGCGCGCGGGCCCGGTCGGGATCACGGGACAGGGCCACGGGGCGGTCGAGCAGTCGCAGGAGACGCGGGCCCACGAAGCCCGTCGCGCCGGTCACCAGTGCCTTCATCGTCGCTTCTCCGTGGGTGGGAACGGGCGGTGCCGTGGGCGTGCATGGCGCCGCACACACCGCGGCAGTATAAACAGATCCATCGAAGAAGCAGGTCCACCGATCCTGGCAGTCCCCCTCGCAGCCCCTCGCCTTGCCCGCCCGACCCTCGCCGTCGATCAGGTTCTCGTTGCGGCAGGTCGTGCCCCGGGGCGCGCTGCGCCGCGATCTGTGGGCTTCCGTCGCCGACGCCGCCGCGTTCAGCGTCATGGTGGGCTGCGGCGAGACCTACATTCCAGCCTTCGCGCTCGCGCTCGGCCTGGGGCCCATCGCCGCCGGGATGCTCGCGAGCCTGCCGGTGCTCGCCGGCGCGGTCGTGCAGCTCGTCACACCGCTGGCCGTGGCCCGGCTGGGCACCAATCGCGGCTGGTGCGTGGCCTGCACGACGGTGCAGTCGCTGAGTTTCGTGCCTCTCGTCGCATGGGCGATCCGAGGCCACGCCACGCTCTGGGAGCTGCTTCTGGCGGCGAGCGTCTACTGGTCGGCCGGGATGGCGGGCGGGCCGGCGTGGAACACGTGGATCGGCACGCTCGTGCCCGAGCGGATGCGAACCGCGTTCTTCGCCCAGCGCAATCGGCTCGGCCAGTTCGGCGTGTTCGCCGGGTTCGTGGCGGGCGGGCTCGTGCTGCAGTTCGGCGAAGCCCACGGGCTCTTGCTCGCAGCGTTCGCCGTGATCTTCACCGTGGCGGCGGCCTGCAGGGCCGTGTCGACGCTGCTCCTCGCGAGCTGCCGGGAGATGCACCGGCCCGAAGCGGCCCCGCCCGACGCCGTGCCGCTGCCCGCGCGGCTGCGGCGCGCCGTGCGCTCCATCGCCGTCTCCCCGTCCGGGCGGCTCGTCACCTACGCCTGCGCGCTGGCGTTCTCGGCGCACTTCTCGGGCCCCTACTTCACCCCCTACATGCTCCGCGAGCAGGGCTTCTCCTACCACGCCTTCATGCTCGTGATGGCCAGCCAGTTTCTCGCCAAGGCGCTCGCGCTGCCGTGGCTGGGCCGCCTCGGGTCGCGGCTCGGCTCCGTCGGGCTCCTGCACGTGGGAGGGCTGGCCGTGATCCCGCTGGCGACGCTCTGGCTCGTGTCGGCGAACGTCTGGTACCTGATGGCGGTGCAGCTGGTGGCGGGCTGCTGCTGGGCCGCCTACGAACTCGCGCTCGCGCTGTTGTTCTTCGACGCCGTGCCGCACCGCGAGCGCACCGCCGTCGTCACGGCGTACAACCTCGGCCTGGCCGCGGCCACGGTGGCCGGCGCCGGGGCCGGGGGCCTGCTCCTCGAGGCCTGCGGCGAGGACCGCGCCGCCTACCTCGCGGTGTTCGTGGTGTCGAGCCTCCTGCGGCTCGCCACGATCCCGCTCCTGCGGCGCGTCCGCATCGCACCGGCGTCGTGAGTCAGCCCGCGGGGAGCCGCGACTCGTGGGCGAGGCTGTCGAGGAAGGTGCGGGCCCGGCCGTAGTCGCCAGCGGCGTAGTTGTTGACGTTCTGCTTGAGCACGTCGATGAACTTCGACACCGCGTCCTGGATCTGGCGCATCTCCTCGAACTGCACGCTCCCGCCCGTCGCGGCCCGGTTGGCGAACAGCCCGTCGAGCTCGGCGCGGTTGGGGGCGAAGATCTCGTCCTGCAGGACGAGGGGATACTGGATGTGGCCGGTGACGGGGTCGAGCTGCGTGGAGCCGAGCCGCGGCGGGACCGTCATCTTCGCCAGCCGGATCGCCTGCTCCTGCGTCACGGGCGGCCCCTCCTCGGCGGCGCGGGCCTCGCGGTTGGTCTTCCGCATCTCGAAGTAGGTCTCCGTCCACTTCATGCGGTTGTCGATCTCCTTCGACTTGGCATCCTCCCAGTTCTTCGCGGCCTCGGAGTTCTTGAGATTCGCGTAGCCCTGCGACCGCACCACCTGGGCGATGCCCTCAGCCGCGCCCTGCTGGGCCGTCGAGGCCCAGCCGCCCATGCCCCAGCCGCCCCGGCCGTATCCGCCCCACTGGGCGACCGCGGCGGTGCCGCACATCGCACCCCACGCGGCGAGCACCGCCGTCACCATCCGGGGGCCTCGCGTCTCGAGAGCCATCGCTCCTCCTCGACTGGAAAACCGGACTGGCAAAAATCGTGCGACGCCGCACACACTGCCGTCGGGTTGCCGATCCTGCACAGTATACTCGGGGCTGTTCGGACCGGCGATATCACATGGGAGCACGTGCACACATGACGCGGCAGCGTTGGATCCTGTCAGGCCTGATCACGGCCGCGGCCCTGGCCGGATGCGGAAAATCACCGCCACCCCCGCCCCCGGTCGCCGCGCCCGTCGCCGTCGTCGAGCCCGCGGCGGTGCCGGCCCCAGCGGCTGCGGCCAAGCATGACGCGCATGACGCGCATGACACGCATGACACGCATGACACACGCGACACGCTCGCCGCGTTGCGGGCCGCGCTCGCCGCGGCGCCCGACGAGGAGGCCCGCGTGCTCGCCGTCGACGCGATCGCCGCCCTCGGCCAGCCCGCCAGGGCCGCCTACGACGACCTCGTGAAAGCCGTCGCCGACCCGTCGGCCCGCGTTCGCTGGCACGCCGCGCGGGCCCTCGGCCTGATCGGCGAGGACGCCGTCGCGGCGGTGCCCCTGCTCGTGAAACTGCTCGACGACGACGATCCGATCGTGGCCACGCAGTCCGCCGCGGCGATCGGCCTGATCCGCGTCGACGACGAGATCACGGCCGACACTCCGGCGGCCGACGTGGCCGCGTACGAGGCGGCCACGTCGGCCCTTGCCGACAAGGTGACGCACCCCGACCCGCGGGTGCGGCGGGCGGCTCTGCGGGCGCTCATGAAGCTCGAGCCGAAGCTCGCCGACATCGGGCCGCTCGTCGGTGCGCGGCTCGCCGATGCCGACCCGTCGGTGGTGCTGCCGGCGCTCCACTCCCTCGCCGACCTCGGCGCCGACGCGGTGCCATTCCTGCTCACGGCCCTCGAGAATCCGCGGTCCCGATATTGGGCGAGCGTGGCCCTCGCCGAGATCGGCGCGGCCGCCGCGCCCGCCGTGCCGGTGTTGAAGGCGGGCGTCGCCTCCGGCGAGACGGAGGAACGGATGCAGGCCATCTTGGCGCTCGCGGCCGTCGGCGACCCGGCCGTCGAGGCGGCGGGAGAGATCGCGAAGGCCCTCGACGCGCCCGAGGGCTCGCTCCGCTTCGCGGCCGCGTTCGCGCTCGGCAGGCTGCGGGCGGCGCAGGCCGATGCGGCTCTCGAAAAGGCCACCCGCGACCCCGACCCGTTCCTCGCCGCCGTCGCCTCGTGGGCCCGGGCCCGGATCCACCCCGGCGATGCCGGCCTCGTGGCGACCGCCGTCGAGCGACTGACGGCGGGCCTCGCGAGCGCCGCGCCGGCCGTGCAGGCGGCCGCCGTCTCCGCACTCTCCGACCTCGCAGGCAGCATCGACGACGAGGCCGAGAAGCGGCTCGCCGGCGAGTTCGTGAGGCTCCTGTCGAGCCCCGAGGCCGGCGTGCGGCAGGCGGCGGCGGCGGCGCTGGTCCGGGAAGGATCGCTCGCCGTCGACGCGCTCGAACGGGCGCTCGCCGATCCGGAAACCCGCGGGATCGCCATGGAGATCCTGACGGCGATCGGGCCCGTCTCGACCGACGCGCTCGATTCCTTCATCGCGGCGCTCTCCGACCCCGATCCGGTGCATCGCGGCGACGCCGCGGTGGCGATCGCGGCGGTCGGGCCGGCGGCCGCCGAAGCCGTACCGCACCTGGAGAAGATCGTCGCCGCCGCGGACGGCCCCGCCGGGCTCCGCTACGCCGCCGCCTACGCCCTGGGCCGCATCGGCCCGGCCGCCGCGTCGGCGGCGCCCACGCTCGCCGGCCTCGCCTCGGCCGACGACGACCTGCTGGCCACCGTCGCGGTCTGGGCGGCGCTCAAGATCGAACCGGGAAACACCGCGCTCTTTCAGCAAGCGGTGCCGCTGCTCCGCCGCGCCCTGCGGGGCGAGAACGACCTCGCCCGGCTCGAGGCCGCCGTGGCGCTCGGCGACATCGGCCCAGCGGCCGCCGGGGCGATTCCCATCCTCGAACTCGTGTCGGAGGAGGATCCGCTGCCCGGGGTGAGGTCGGCTGCCCGGCGGGCCCTCGCACGGATCCGCGGCGATTCCACCTAGCGCCTTGGCAAGGTCTGCCGACCACGGCGGCCCCGCTGGAGTCGCCCCCGACGCCCGGCCGACATCACTCGGTGCCGGCCGGGAGCCGGCCGGCGGCGGGGCGGAGACCTGATGGCTCGGATCGGCTGGCTCGAAACGTTCTGGCTCGCCCGCTGCTCGCAGCCCGCGGGGGAGCGTGCCGTCCACAGGGCCGTGTGCCGGCGACGCCCCCGCCAGATCCTGGAGCTGGGCCTGGGCACGCTGCGGCGCACCGAGCGGATGCTCCGGCTCGCACGGCGTTCGGGCGGCGCCGCGGTGCACTACGTCGGGCTCGACCGGTTCGAGGGACGGCTGCCGCTCGACCCACCGGGCGCGACGCTCAAGGAGGCCCACAGGCGGCTGCACGCCCTGGCCCGGGTGCAGCTCGTGCCGGGAAACGTCGACACCGCGCTCGCCCGGCTCTGCAACCATCTCGGGGTGTTCGACCTCGTGCTCGTCGCCGCGGAGGTCGATCCGCGGCACCTCGAACGCAGCTGGTTCTTCATCCAGCGGCTGGTGAACGCCGACACGACCGTGCTCGTGGAGACGGCCGACGGCCGACGCTCCGGCACGGTCTGGAAATCGATCGACAAGCGGCGGGTCGACGAGCTCGCCGCACAGGCGATCCACCTGCGGGCGGCGTGACCGCCGGTGGCGGCACTCCTTCGGCGGCGGTACATTGGCGTCCGATGTCAGACACGCCCCGCACCCTGCTCGACAAGATCTGGGACGACCACGTCGTCTGCGCGCCCGCGGGAGAGCAGCCGCTCCTCTACATCGACCGCCACCTCGTGCACGAGGTGACCAGCCCCCAGGCGTTCGAGGGGCTGCGGCTGGCCCGCCGGCGGGTGCGCCGGCCCGAGGCCACGTTCGCCACGCCCGACCACAACGTGCCCACCACCGATCGCCGGCTGCCGATCGCCGACCCGGTGTCGAAGCAGCAGATCGACACGCTCCGGGCCAACTGCCGTGAATTCGGCATCCGGCTCTTCGACCTCGGCGACGCCGACCAGGGGATCGTGCACGTCATCGGGCCGGAGCTCGGCATCACGCAGCCCGGCATGACGATCGTCTGCGGCGACAGCCACACGGCCACGCACGGCGCCTTCGGGGCGCTCGCCTTCGGCATCGGCACGAGCGAGGTCGAGCACGTGCTGGCCACGCAGACGCTCAGGCAGTCGAAACCGAGGTCGTTCGAGGTGCGGATCGACGGCCGCCTCGCCCCCGGCGTCACGGCGAAGGACCTCGTGCTCTTCCTGATCGGCAGGCTGTCGACCGAGGGGGGCACCGGCTCCGTCATCGAGTACGCCGGCGAGTGCATCCGCAGCCTCGGCATGGAGGAGCGGATGACCGTCTGCAACATGTCGATCGAGGCCGGGGCCCGCGCCGGGATGATCGCCCCGGACGAGAAGACCTTCGCCTATCTCCGCAGCCGCGACTTCGCCCCGCGCGACTTCGACCGCGCCGTGGCCCGCTGGGAAACGCTGCCCACCGACCCGGGAGCGGTCTTCGACCGTGTCGAGACATACGCGGCCGGCGACGTCGTGCCGCAGGTCACGTGGGGCACCAACCCGGCCCAGGTCGTGGGCGTCGATTCCGCCGTGCCGGACGCCGCCGCCTTCGGCGATCCGGGGGACCGCGACTCCGCCGTCCGCGCACTCGAATACATGGGGCTCCACGGCGGCACGAGGATCGTCGACATCCCGCTCGACCGCGTCTTCATCGGATCGTGCACCAACAGCCGGATCGAGGACCTGCGGGCCGCGGCCAGCGTGGCCCGCGGCTACCGGGTCGTGCCGAGGGTGCACGCGATGGTGGTCCCCGGCAGCGGCCGCGTGAAGCGGCAGGCGGAGGAGGAGGGGCTCGACCGCGTGTTCCGCGACGCCGGGTTCGAGTGGCGCGAGGCGGGCTGCAGCATGTGCCTCGGCATGAATCCCGACACGCTCGCGCCGGGGGAGCGCTGCGCGTCGACGAGCAACCGCAACTTCGAGGGCCGCCAGGGGAAGGGGGGCCGCACGCACCTCGTCTCGCCGGCGATGGCGGCCGCGGCGGCCGTCACCGGCCACTTCGTCGACATCCGCGGCTGGCGCTACCGCTAGCCCGCAAGGGGAATTCCATGGAACCGTTCGTCTCCCTGACCGGCGTCGTGGCCGCCCTCGACAGGGCGAACGTCGACACCGACCAGATCATCCCCAAGCAGTTCCTCAAGCGGATCGAGCGGACCGGCTTCGGCCGGTTCCTGTTCTTCGACTGGCGGTTCCTGCCCGACGGCAGCCCCGACCCGGCCTTCGAACTCAACCGCCCCGAGCAGCTGGGCGCGAGCATCCTCCTCGCCCGCAGGAACTTCGGCTGCGGCTCGAGCCGCGAGCACGCACCCTGGGCGCTGGGCGACTACGGCTTCCGGGTGGTCATCGCCCCGTCGTTCGCCGACATCTTCTTTTCCAACTGCTTCCAGAACGGCATGCTGCCGGTCCGCCTCGACGAGCGGACCGTCGACGATCTCTTCCGCCGGGCGACGGCCGCCGCCGCCGCGGGCCGGCCCTACCACCTGCGGGTCGACCTGCCCGCGCAGACGGTCTCCGACGACGCGGGCTTCGGCGCGGCCTTCGAGATCGATCCGTTCCGCAAGACCTGCCTGCTCGAGGGGCTCGACGGCATCGGCCTGTCGCTCCGCCACGTCGACGCGATCACGGCCTGGGAGCGGGCCCGCGGGCTGCCCGCGCCGGCCGCAGGGTGAGCGGCATGCAGCAGGCGACGCCGTGGCTCGTGGTCGTCGCATGGTGCGTCGCGGGCGCGGCCCGGGCGGCGGCGGTCGTGACGCTGGTGGACGACGTGCCCGGGGCCGGCCGTCTCGCCGCCCCCGCGACCGGCCAGACGCTCTACCTGCTCGACGACACGGCCCGCTCGGTCACGGCGGTCGATCCCTTCGCCCCCGCGCGGCGCTGGCGGGCGCTCGGGCCCACCGACCTCGACGCCGGCTCCGCCGAGGCCGTGCGGCCCGCGGCGCTCGCCTGCATCGACTCGAGCACGCTCGCCGTGGCGTGCCACGTCGGCGGCGAGTGGTCGCTGCGCGTGTTCCGGCTCGCGCCTCCCAACGCCGCCGAGCCCGCGCCGCGGCTCCTGCAGTCGCTCGCGCTCGGCGCGGCTCCGGCCGCGGCCGGAGCGACCGACGTGTTCGTGAGCGAAACCCGCGACTGGCTGGCGGTGACCGGGCTGCCCGCACCGCTCCCCGCGGCGCTGCGGGCGCCGATCGCCGGCGCCCGCCTGGGGGGGTTCTCGACCCGGCTCTGCCCGCGCCTCCCGCCCCCCGGGCGGCTGGTGGCCGCGACGGGCAGCCCGTTCGACGAGTGGGTGTTGTTCCTGCGGCGGAAGGGCTCCCCGCCCGACCTGACCCGGATCGAGTTCCACGCCACCGCCGGCCGGCAGCGGCTCCTCGACCTCGACCTCGGCCTGGCCGGCGTCCGCGACGCCGCCTCGTGCCGCGGCGACGGCACGCTGTGGGTCGTGGCCGACGGCGAACCCGGGAACCCGGCCGGCTCCGGGCTGTGGAGGATCGACGCGGTGCTCGAAGCCGGCCGCCAGGCGGTCAGGCCGGTGCTCGTGGCCGGGCTGCCGCAGCCGCTCTCGGTCGTGTGCCTGTCGGAACGGGCCGTCGCGATCTCCGGCGGGGGCGAGCGGCGGCGGGTGATCCTCGTCAATCCGTCGGCGGATGCCGCCCCATGACTCCCTCGCGCCGCCACACGATCGAAACGCTGCTCCGCGACGACCCGGGCGACGTGTTCCTCCGCTACAGCCTGGCGCTGGAGATGGAGACGGCCGGCGAGAACGGCCCGAGCCTCGAGATCCTCGAGTCGCTCGCCCGCGGCACGCCGCCGTACGTGCCCGCCTTCCACATGGCCGGCCGGCAGTTCGCGGCCCTCGGCCGGATCGAGGAGGCCCGCCGGGTGCTCCGCGACGGCATCGACGAGGCCCGCCGCCAGGGCAACACCCACGCGGCCGGCGAAATGGCGGAGCTCCTCACGAGCCTCGGCTCGAGCCCGCCGCCTCCGCGGGACGCTCCGCGCCCCGGGTGATCACGAAGCCGAGTTCCTCGATCATCGTGTAGTCGGCCTCCGGGAGCTGCCCCTTCGTGGTCAGGTAGTCGCCCACGAAGATCGAGTTGGCCGCGTACAGGCCGAGGGCCTGCAGGCTGCCGAGGTGAATCTCGCGGCCGCCGGCGATGCGGATCTCGGCCGCGGGATTGACCAGCCGCAGCATCGCCAGGCCGCGGAGGCAGTCGCGCGGGGTCAGCCGGCTCGCACCCTCGAGCGGCGTGCCGTCGATCGCGTTGAGGAAGTTGAGCGGGATCGACTCGACGTTCATGCCGCGGAGCTCGAACGCCATGTCGACGAGGTCGTCGTGCGTCTCGCCCATCCCCATGATGCCACCGCTGCACAGCTGCAGGCCCGCGGCGCGACAGGCCTCGAGGGTGGCCACGCGGTCGGCGTAGGTGTGCGTCGTGCAGACCTCCGGGTAGAACCGGTCGCTCGTGTTGAGGTTGTGGTTGACCTTGTCGACGCCGGCCGCCGCGAGCCGCCGGGCCTGGTCGGGCGTGAGCAGGCCCAGGCACGCGCAGACGTTGAGCCCGTACTGCCGCTTGATCTCGGGCACCACGCCGCACACGAAGTCGATCTCCCGCTCCGACGGTCCGCGGGCGGAGATCACGATGCAGAAGGTCTTCGACCGCCGCTCGGCGGCGAGCCGGGCCGCCTCCATGAGCCGGGGCGCCGAGAGCAGGTTGTAACGCGGGATGTCGGCCTCGGAGACCTTCGACTGCGAACAGTAGCCGCAGTCCTCCGGGCAGAGGCCGCTCTTGGCGTTCATCAGGAAGAAGAGCTGGACGGTGTTGCCGAAATGACGGTGCCGCACCCGCCAGGCGGCGGCGAGGACATCGGGCAGTTCGACGTCGGACGACTCGAGCACCGCCAGCGCCTCGGCGCGGTCGACCGCGCCGTCGGCGAGCACGCGGGCCGCCAGCGCGTGCCACGGCGAGGCGGAGGCGGGGTCGGCGGGGCAGGATGCGAGCGGCATGGAGAGCGACCAGGACGGGGATGGCCGGGCGGGATGGGAGATTCGGCGGCCAGAATGTAGCAGAGAGCCGAAACTTCGGCAGCGGAAAAACCGATACCCTCGTGGACACGCCGCCGCACCGAGGACGAGAACATGCCGCGACACAGGCCCTGGAAACGGCTCGTGATCGAGCCGCTCTGCATCCTCGGCTGCTGCATGCAGGGGCTCCCCGCGCAGGCCGCAGCCGTCGGGGAGCCGCATGCACCCCACTCGATCGTCGCGCAGTCCACACGGGCCACGGCCGGCACGGGCCGCCGGCCCATCGGCGAACGGATCCGGGCGTCGCACCTGCCGGTGAAGTTCCCACCCCCGGCCGACTGCGCGGGAGACCATGAATCGACCGTGCGTGAGGCAGCGACGGCGGATGAAGACAGCGCGCACGAAGCCGGGCTGTGCCGGATCGCCCTGGCGCCGCCACCGGTCGGCGGCGCCGAGGAGCCCGAGGCCGCCCCGCCGAGCCCGCCGGCTCCGGCCCGATTCCGGCCCGACGAGGCGCTCGTCGTCGTGGCCGACATCGCGGCGCACGAAGAGCCTGAACCGTCCCCGGCCACCCCGCCGAGCCCGGAACAGGTCGAGACCGGGCGGGCCACCGTGAACGCGGCGCCTGCCGCCCCGGAACGGGATGCCGCCCCTCGCGCGGTGCAGCACCCGCAGCTCGCCGAATCGCTCCGCGATCTGCTCCGGCGGAAGATCAGGACCGCATTGATCAAGCAGCCGGCCCCCGCGCACCACCGGGCGTCCGCCACCCCGCGGGAGCCCGCTCCGGCGGCGGCGCCACCGCCGGCAGCCGATCAGCCCGCCGGCACGGTGCACGCCGCAGCCCCCGTCGTGGCGGCGGCAGCCGTCGCGCCCGCCCGCCTCGAGTTCGACATCCGCGAGTCGCGGCCGCTGGTGGGGGAGGGGGAGCAGATCCTCGTGCAGATCGCGGTCCGCAACGTCGGGGACGAGCCGGCGGAGCGGGTGACCGCGACGCTGTTCTTCGGAGAGGGCATGGAACCGATCGAGGCGATCGGGCATGCGGCGGAGGTCTGCCCCGGCGAGGTGCGGTTCGCGACGATTCCCGCACTCGCGCCGGGCACCACCGTGGACCTGCTCGTGACGGCGGTGGGCACCCGGCCCGGCAGCGTGGCCTTCCGAGGTGAACTGGAGTGCACGCAGCTCGCCGGCCGGCTCGCCCGCGAGGGAGCCGTCACCGTGCACACCCGCGAGACGGCCGCCCCGTAGGGCATCCCTCCTCCGGTCGCGCCCAGGCTATTTCTTGGGCTGCGGCTTGGCGTCGAGGTTCGCGGCCAACTGCTCGGGCGTCACGGCCGACGGCACCCCGTCGGAGGGCACGTCGAGGCCGCTCGTCCAGACCAGCGCGTTGAGCATCAGCCGGCGGAAGTCATCGTTCTGCCAGTTGTTGTGGAAGTGGGCTCCGGTGCAGCCGAAGCCGCGGCCGCCCGCGGGCCGCTCGTAGGCCCAGGCGAGCACCTCGCGGGCGCCCTTCTCCGACCGGACGGTGGGATTGTTGCTGTGCGGGCCGTCGGGCCGCTCCCGCGTGGCATCGGGCGGAACGGCCGAGAGGATCGGCGTCAGGCCGTCGGCCGGCTCGCGGAACCGCATGTGGTAGTACCATTCGTCGTTGGTCACGAACGGTTTCACGCCGCGGGCGATCGGGTGGCTGGCGGCGAGTTCGGTCTTCGCGAGCGTCCAGTGCGGATTGACCGACCAGTGAGGCTCGAAGTAACCGCCCAGCCACGTGAGGAACTCGGGGCCACCCTTCTCCTTCGGAACCTCGACGGCGTAGTGCAGGCAGGCGACGCCCACCCCCCGCCCGGCGAGGGCGTCGATCTGGGCCAGCCGGTTGCTCACGAGCGCCGGGTGCCCGCCGCCGCCGTCGGCGAAGAAGAAGATCGCGTCGGCGTTGTCGAACGCGGTGGGGTCGGCGGGCCAGCCGCCGTCATGCACGGTCGTGACGAGCGGCAGACCGGCCGCGTCGAGGCACTTTTCGAGGAGCAGGCAGCCCGCCCGGTGCTCGTGCTGCCCGGGGCCATGGCTCGGCCTGCCGGCGACCATGACGAGCTTCCTGCGGCCGTCGGCGAGCCTGAGCCGTTTGAGCCGGATGTCCTTGAACTCCACCTTCATCGGGGGCCCGGCGTGGAGCTGCAGCGCGAGGATCCCCTCCAGCGCCCGCTTGCCCTCCTGTTCGTCGACCGTCTCCGACATCAGCTGCCCGTTGATGAAGTGCCGGAGCTTCGGGCCCTGGGCGACGATCCGCAGTTCGTTCCAGTCTCCCTGCCTGATCGATTTCTGCAGGTCCTCCGCCGTACCGATCGGCTCGCCGGGCACCTTCCTTCCGTCGGCGGTGATCGTGATCCGCTGGCCACGCTCGGCGAGGATGCCGCGCCCCTTCTCCTCGTAGAGGATGCCGGAGTATTTCGTGCCGGACTCGAAGTCGCCCTGGTATCCGCCCACGACGAACGGGCCCACGTCGGTGAGTTCGCGGCTGCGATACTGCACGCCGCTGTTGCCCCCGGTGAGTCGATACCGCAGGGCCAGCTCGAAGTCGTCGAGCGCCCCCTGCCGCCAGATGAGGAACGTGTTGCCCTGGGTCGGCTTCTCGGCCGTCGTCTCGCCGACGATCGCCCCGTCCTCGACCCGCCAGAACTCCGGCTTTCCCTCCCAGCCGGCGAGCGACGTGCCGTCGAACAGGGGCACGAATCCCGACTCATCCGCCCGTGCGGTCCCGGCGCCGAACGCCGCCGCCAGGAGAGCCGCCGCCACCGGGCGACGAACACCAAGAAAGCTTCGGATGGATGCCACGATCGCGCCTCCGGGAGAGAGTGAGCCGCCTCCTGCGGCCCAGCGCCCGGTGACGGAGCCTCAGTATGCCACGTTCCCGGCGGCGGCGGGAGCCTTGGGGTGGCCCGGCCGGGGCAGGCGGTTGGTGTCGAGATCGCCCCGGTCGAGACCCAGCATGTCGAGGAAGGCGTCGACGCTCACGATGCGGATTCCCTGCCGGCGGGCCTCCTTGATCGATTTCTCGCGACGCGACTCGTCGGCGGCCCGCCAGCCGGCGGCCCGCTCCAACACCCCTCCGGGCGAGCGGGGCAGCCCGGCGTCGATGACCATCGTGGTGGTCGACGACACCGCCGGCTCGATCCGGCCGCCGATCCGCTCGACGAGTTCCTGGAGCCTGTCCATGTCGGGCTTGGCATCGACGTCGAGTTGCACGTAGCCCACCACGACGGCCTCGAACGTGCCGTCCGGCGACCAGAGGCTGGTGGCCACGCGGTCGCCCGGCAGGATCGGATCGCCCACCGAGTCGGAGCGGATCCGGGCCCGGGCCAGCGCGTCGCTCTCCACGGCCACGACCTGCACGACGGCCTTGTAGTCGCCCGCCTGCGGACGCGCCTCGCCCGGGCCGTACACCCGCAGCACCAGGCCGGGCCGCAGGCCCCGCGTGGAGCCGCAGTCGAGGAGCACCGTGCGGTCGAGTTCGTTCACCGAGAGGATGCGGCCGTCGAAGCCGTCGATGCGGTCGTCGTGGGGCGTGGCGGCGAGCACGGTGTCCTGGAGCGACTTGTCGGCCACCCTCAGGTCGGCGAGGAGCTCGTTCTGCCGCACGATCACCTTGTCGCGGTCCTTGAGCTCCTCGAAGAACAGGCCCACCCGGGCCTCCGCGGGCTGGCCCTTGAACCGCGCCTGCCGCTGGGCCGAGAGGAGGGATTCCCCCTTGGCGATCTCCTGCTCGAGGAGGTCGAGGCGGCCGACCCGTGCGAGGGCCGCCTGCTGCTCCTCGGTGAGGCTCTTCGACCGCTTCTCGTGCTCCTGCCAGCGGCCGTCGAAATCCTTCTTGAGCGCGGCCGCCTCCTCCTCCTTCGAGCGGGCCTGCGCCTCGAGATCCTGCCGCCTCTTCTCGGCGGCCTCGAGCGCGGTGGCCTTCTCGCGCTCGATCTGGGCGTTCTTCGCGTTCAGCGCCTTGAGGTCCTTGTCCTTCGCCTCGTTCGACGACAGCAGCCACTCGCTGAAGCTTCTGTACGACTTCGACTCCGCCGAGAAATCCTCGTGGTTCTTCTCGAACAGGTCGTTCACCTCGGTTTCGATGTCGGCGACAGGCTTGTCCTCGGCGAAGCCGAGGATCTGCTTCAGCCTGCCCTTCTCCCCCTCGGCCGTCTGCAGGTCGGCCTTGGCCTTGGCCATCTCGGTGGCCGCGGCCTGGGTCGCGGCCTCGGCGTCGAACTTCTGCCTGAAGAACAGATACGTCGTGATCGCGAGCACGAACGTGAGCATCACGAACACGATGAGCGCGATGCTCAACGACTGCACGACGGTGGCTCGGGAGGCTGCCATGGGCACCTGTTCTATCGACGTCACGCGCCGGCGGGATTCACGCTCCTGCCGATTTGGTGAACTGGAGAAGAGAGGGCGAGGGCGGGGGCGTCCCCGCCGGCGACCTCGCCCCAGCCCAGGGTCCGCCCCGCCTCCGCCGCCGTCCGGCCCATGACCGCCACGAGACTGGCCCGCACGAGCGTGCCGGAGTCGTCCATGGCCCGACCCGAGCGGATCGACTGCAGGAAGGCGTCGATCGTGGCCTGGAACCGCCGGCCATCGGCCGCCAGTTCGAGCCGGCTCGACCCGCGCGACCCGCTCACGGTCTCGCCGCCGACCACGCCCGGCTCCGGGCAGGGCAGCGACGACACCCTGATTTCGGCACCGTCGTCGAACACGTAGCCGATCGCCACGCCCGCTCGGCCGGGGAGCGGCCGGGCCGCCGAGGGCAGCCGGTCGCCGAGCGCCCACAGCGCCCGGTCGATGGCGTGCACGTGCCGCTCGACGAACGGGCCGCCCGAGAGGGCGTCGCTGCCGATCCAGTTGCGGAGCCGCGCCTCGGCGGCCGTCCACTCCGGCCGCACCGGCACCCGCCAGCCCCGGCCGTTCACGGCATGCACGTCCACCGCCACGGGCCGGCCGATCGCGCCGGCATGCACGCGGGCGACGGCGGCCGACAGACGCTCGTCGCGACGCCCGTGCAGTCCCGACGCGATCGAGAGGCCCGCGGCCCGGCCCCGTGCGAACGCCTCCGCCACGCGGATCACGCCGCGGGCATCGACGCCCGCGGGGGTCTCGCACATCACGTGCACCCGCGCGGCGACGGCAGCCTCCACGTGCGGCGGCCGGAGGTGGGGCGGGGCGGCGATGAGCACGGCGTCGAGT
>RGVT01000130.1 GCA_010027105.1 Planctomycetia bacterium | reverse complement strand
TCATGCCTCTCATGCCTCTCATGCCTCTCATCCCGCGCCCGGTCATCCACGCGGATGGAACGTTCCGTGGATGCCCTTGAGGCGACCGGCGTCGACGTGGGTGTAGCGCTGCGTCGTGGCGATGCTGGCGTGGCCGAGCATCTCCTGCACGTGGCGGAGGTCGACGCCGCCGGCCACGAGGTGCGTGGCGAAACTGTGGCGGAGCGTGTGCGGGCCGATGTCGGCCGGCACGCCGGCTCCGTCGGCATGGAACCGCACGATCTCCCAGATTCGCATCCGCGAGAGCCGGTTGCCGCGGGACGAGAGGATCACCCATGCCGGCGGGCCGTCGGCCCGGGCCGCGAAGCCGCTGCGCGGGCCGTCGAGCCATTTCCGCAGCGCCGCGATCGCCCTGGCTCCCAGCGGCACGACCCGCTCCTTGCCCCCCTTGCCCCGGCACGTGCAGAACCGTTCGGCGAGATGGACGTCGGAGAGCCGCAGGGCCGAAACCTCGGAGGCCCGGCAGCCGGTGGCGTAGAGCAGTTCGAGGAGCGCCCGGTCGCGGAGGGCCGTCGGGGCGTCGCCGGCCGGGCTCGCCAAGAGCCGGTCGACCTGTGCGGGGGAGAGCGTCCCCGGCATGGTGTCGTCGCGGCGGGCGGCCGAGATCAGTTCGGCCGGGCTCTCGGCCACCACCCCCTCGACCTGCAGGAAGGCGTAGAAGGTGCGCAGCGTCGCCGCCTGCCGTGCGATGCTGGCCCGGGCGAGTCCGCGCGCGGCGAGGGCCGCGAAGTAGTCGCCGAGGTCGCGCACGTCGAGCCGGTCGACGCGCCGGCCGCCGAGCCAGTCGGTGAAGCAGGCCAGGTCGCGACGGTAGGCGGCCTGCGTGTTCTCCGAGAGCCCGCGCTCGTGGCGGATCGACTCGAGGAACCGGCCGACGACGAGCGCGGTCGACTGCGGCCCCGCGGGCTGGGTCGGAGCCTCGTCGAAGAGGATGCGGCGGGTCCGCGGTGGGCGTTGCATGTTCGTCCGAGATGCGCGGCTGGGTACGGGAAGGCGAGGGGGTCGGCGAACGCTCGAGGAGCGTTGGGCCGCTGCGGCCCAAGCGACGAGACTTTTGCCGCCCCCGAGCCGGCGATTCACCATCGACGCCGACCATCAACGCGGCTTCACACGTCGTAGCCGAGGTTCGGCGCCAGCCAGCGCTCCACCTCGCTCACCGGCATGCCCTTCCGCGCGGCGTAGGCCTCCACCTGCTCCCGGGTGATCCTGTCCACTGCGAAGTATCGGCTTTCCGGATGGGCGAAATAGAGCCCCGAGACGCTCGCCGCCGGCAGCATCGCGCAACTTTCCGTGAGCGTCATACCCGCACCCTGCTCCGCCCCGAGGAGCGTGAAGAGCGACCGCTTTTCCGTGTGGTCCGGGCAGGCCGGGTAGCCCGGTGCCGGGCGGATGCCCCGGTATTTTTCCTCGATCAGGTCGTCGGTCGTGAGGTGTTCCCGCGTGCCGTAGCCCCACTCCCGACGGACCTTCGCGTGGAGCCACTCGGCGCAGGCCTCGGCGAGCCGGTCGGCCACGGCCTTGGCCATGATCGACGAGTAGTCGTCGTGGTCGCGGTCGTAGCGGCGGCACAGTTCCTCGCAGCCGTGGCCGGCCGTGCAGGCGAAGGCGCCCACGTAGTCGGCCCGGCCGCTCTCCACCGGCGCCACGAAGTCGGCCAGCGCGTGGAACATGTCCTGCCCCTTCCGCTCCCACTGTTGCCGCAGCGTGTGGACGCGGCCGAGTTCGACCGACCGTGACTCGTCCGTGTAGAGTACGACGTCGTCGCCGGCCGAGTTCGCCGGGAAGAAGCCGTACACGGCCTTCGACACGAGCAGGTCGTCGCGCACGATCTCGTCGAGCATCGCCAGGGCGTCGCGGTGGAGTTTCTTGGCCTCGTCGCCCACCACGGGATCGTCGAAGATCGCCGGGTGCTTCCCCCTGAGTTCCCACGAGAGGAAGAAGGGCGACCAGTCGACGAACGGGATCAGCTCCCCGAGCGGGATTTTGTCGAGCGTCCGCACACCGAGGAATTCGGGCACGTCGATCGTGGCCGTGGCCCAGTCGGTGGTCCACTTCTTCGCACAGGCGGCCGCGTAGGAGACGAGCTTCGTCTCCTGCCGCCGCTTGAAGTTTTCCACGTCGCGGGCCTGGGCCTCGCGGTTGGCCTTCGTGAAATCGCCCCGCGACGCCGGGTTCAGCAGCTTCTCGACCACGCCGGCCGCCCGCGACGCGTCGTTCACGTGGACCACGTCGCCCGAGTACTTGGGCGCGATCTTCACCGCCGTGTGCCGGGCCGACGTCGTCGCCCCGCCGATCAACAGCGGGACCTTCAGCCCCTCGTGCTCGAACTCCTGCGCCACCTGCACCATCTCGTCGAGGCTCGGCGTGATCAGCCCCGAGAGGCCCACGATGTCGGCCTCGGTGCGGATCGCCTCCTCGATGATCTTGGTGCAGGGAACCATCACGCCGAGGTCGACCACCTCGTAGCCGTTGCAGCCGAGCACGACACCCACGATGTTCTTGCCGATGTCGTGCACGTCTCCCTTGACGGTGGCCATGAGCACCTTGCCGCGCTTCGTCTGCTCGGCGCCCGCGGCCTGCCGCTCCGCCTCCATGGAGGGGAGCAGGTGGTTGACGGCCTTCTTCATCACGCGGGCGCTCTTCACGACCTGCGGGAGGAACATCTTCCCCTCGCCGAACAGGTCGCCCACCGTCTGCATGCCCCGCATCAGCGGGCCCTCGATGATCTCGAGGCTCTTGTCGTACTGCTGCCGCGCCGCCTCGACGTCCTCCTCGATGTGGTCCACCACGCCCTTGATGAGCGCGTGGGCCAGGCGGGCTTCGACGTCGAGGCTCCGCCACGCGTCGGCCTGCGCGGTCCCCGCCCCGCCATCTTTTTTCACCGTCTCCGCGAACTCGACGAGCCGCTCGGTCGCGTCGGGGCGGCGGTCGAAGAGGACGTCCTCGATCCGGGTCTTCAGTTCCGGCTCGATCTCCTCGTAGACGGCCAGCTGGCCGGCGTTGACGATCCCCATCTCCATGCCGGCCCGGATCGCGTGGTAGAGGAAGCAGGAGTGCATCGCCTCGCGGACGACGTCGTTGCCGCGGAACGAGAACGAGATGTTGCTCACGCCCCCCGACACCTTCACGAGCGGCATCCGCTCCTTGATCCGCCGCGTGGCCTCGATGAAGTTGAGGGCATAGCGGTTGTGCTCCTCGATCCCGGTCGCCACCGTGAGGATGTTGGGGTCGAAGATGATGTCCTCGGGCGGGAAGCCGGCCTGCTCGGTAAGTAGCCGGTAGGCGCGCTCGCAGATGGCGACGCGGCGATCGACGTCGGTCGCCTGCCCCTCCTCGTCGAAGGCCATCACCACGACCGCCGCCCCGTGGCTGCGCACGATTTCGGCGTGCTCGAGGAACGTGTCCTCCCCCTCCTTGAGGCTGATCGAGTTGACGATCCCCTTGCCCTGGACGCACTTGAGCCCCGCCTCGAGCACCTCGAACCGCGAGGAGTCGATCATGATCGGCACGCGGGAGATCTCGGGCTCGCTCGAGAGCAGCGTGAGGAACCGCGTCATCGCCTTGACGCCGTCGATCATCCCCTCGTCGACGTTGATGTCGATGATGTTGGCCCCGTTCTCCACCTGCTGCCGCGCGACGCCGAGGGCCTCCTCGTAGCGGTCCTCCTTGATGAGCCGCATGAAGGCCCGCGAGCCGGTCACGTTCGTGCGCTCGCCGACGATCGTGAAACTGCTCTCGGGGCGGATCTCGAGCATCTCGAGGCCCGAGTAGCGGCTGCGGCGCGGCGGCTCGGCCGGCTGCCGCGGCGGATAGTTCCGCATCACGTCGGCGATCGCCTGGATGTGGGCCGGCGTCGTGCCGCAGCAGCCCCCCACGATGTTGAGCCAGCCCGCCTTCGCGAACTCCTCGAGCACGCCCGCCATCATCTCGGGTGTCTCGTCGAAGCCGCCGAGGGCGTTCGGCAGGCCGGCGTTGGGGTAGCAGCTCACGAGCCGCGGTGTGATCCGCGACAGGTCGGCGACGTGGGTGCGGAGTTTTTCAGGCCCGAGGGCGCAGTTGATTCCTGCGCTCAAAAGGTCGATGTGCGAGATGCTGGTCCAGCAGGCTTCGACGGTCTGTGCCGAGAGCGTGCGGCCCCCCTCGAAGATCGTGAACGAGGCCATCACCGGAAGTTTCCGGCCCAGGTCGGAAAACACCTGCTCGATCGCGTGCAGGCAGGCCTTGAGCACGAGCGTGTCGAAGGCCGTCTCGGCGAGCAGGAGGTCGACGCCCCCGTCGATGAGGGCCTCGATCTGCTCGCGGTAGGCCGCGACCATCTCGTCGAACGTGACGTCGCGGTGGCCGGGGTCGGCCACGTTGCCGGCGATCGAGAGCTGCTTGTTCGTGGGGCCGATCGAGCCGGCCACGAACCGCGGCCGGCCGGGCGAGTGCGCCATCGCCGCGTCGGCGGCCTGGCGAGCCAGTGTCGCGGCGGCCAGGTTGAGTTCGCGGGTGTGGTGTTGGAGCCCGAAGTCGGCGAGCGCCACGCTCGTGGCCCCGAACGTGTTCGTCTCGACGATGTCGGCCCCCGCCTCGAGATACGCGGCGTGGATGCCGCGGATCGCATCCCCCTGCGTGAGCGTGAGGACGTCGATGCAGTTTTTCAGGTCCCGCGGGTGGTCGGCGAACCGGGCCCCGCGAAAGCCCACCTCGTCGAGGGCCAGCTGGTGCACCATCGTGCCCATGGCCCCGTCGAGGATCGCGATCCGGTCGGCCAGCAGCGTGCGGAGGGCCTCGGCTCCGCGGGGGCTAGACGACTGGGGCATGGGGAAATCTGGGGCGGGCATCCGGGTCCGGCAGGCCGTGTGGATCGGGCCTGAGAAATCCCCTTCATCATAGACGACTGGGTGCTTCGGGCATATTGCGAAAACGGGTCGGCGAATCCTCAAGCCGGCAAAAATGCCGGGTCGATTTTCCCTGCAGGATCTCCGGACCGCCCTCCGAAACCGCCGCCACGGCATGGACGTCATCGCCTCCTTTCCGACGGTGCGCATCGACGGCCCCGAGGTGGGCGGCGAGGATTCCGCGTCATGCGCACCTGTGCAGCAGGCGCCGGAGGTCTCCCGCCGCCGCGCGCCCCGCCCCGCCCGCGGCATACCTCCGTGGTCGATCACGATCCTCTCGATCGCGGCGGTGGTCGTCTGGGCGGCCGTGTGGTGGACGGAGCGCGGCACGGCCGGCACGCGGCAGCCGACGCACGTGGCCGAGGCCGGGGAGCAGGTCACCCGATGATCTCCGACCCCGTCGATCAGGCGTTCCTCGCACGGTTCATAGGGCCAACCGCCGCGCCCGCCGAAAGCCCGCCGCCGGTCGCGGGCGGTGAACCTCGGGCGGAGCCGCTCCCGTCCGATCCCGTCGTGGCGCGGCTGCTCGCCAAGTGCCCGGGCCAGTGGACGCTTCTCGCGGAGCGCGTCGAGGCGGCGTGGGCCGGCGGCGACCGTCTCGTGGCGATCGCGGGGCGCACCCGCGGCGAGGGGCGATCGACGCTCGTCCGGGGCCTCGCCCACGTGCTCCGGGCACGTGGGCGCTGCAGCGGGTTTCGCACCCTCGCCGCCGGCGACCGGATCGCCGCCGATCCCCTCGACCGCCCGGCGCTCGTCGACGCCGGAATCTGGTTCCCACCCGGCCCAGTGCACCGCGGCCGGCTCGCGCGGGCGGCCTCCGGCTGCCAGGCGGCGGTGCTCGTGCGCCGCGCGTCCGAGCCGCCCTGCCCCGCGCACGAGGCGGCGCTGGAGACGCTCGGCATCCGCGTGCTCGGAGAGGTGGAGACGTTCTCCGCCGCAGACCCCCGGGAGGGCGTGTCGTCATGACGGCCGTGCCCGCAGGTGTCCCCCTGCCATCCCTCACGCCAACGCAGCAGGCTGCCGTCGCCAAGCTGGCCTATGCGGTCGAGTCACCCGGGGCGGTCACGGTGCTGTGCGGACCGGCGGGTGTCGGGAAGACGCTCGTTCTCGACCATCTCGCGGCCGCCCCCGCCCTGCGCGACCGGTCCGTGTGCCGCTCCAGCGCCCGGGAGGGCGTGCCCGCCGCGGACGGCCTGACCGCATGCGACGCGGGCATCCTGTTCGTCGACGACGCCCACGACGCGGCGGACGGCGAGTTGGCGACGCTCTGCGACGCGTGGAGACGGCTGGACCCGCGCGCGGGGCTCGTGCTCGCCGGCGAGGGGAGGCTGCTGACGCTCCTCTCGCGCGACGTGCGGCTCGAGCGGGCCGTCGTGCTCAGGGCGGTGCTGGCGCCGTTCCTGCGGGCCGAGTCGCGCGCCGCGGCGATCGGCCGCCTCGCCGGAGCCGTGCCCGGGTCCGACCTGGAGGCGGTGGTCGACAGGATTCACGACATCGCCGGGGGGATCCCGGCCGAGGTGATCCGACTGGCTGAGTTCACGCGTGTGCTCGCGGCCGCGGCGCCCGGGCGCCACGTCGCGCCCGATGACGTCGAACTCCTGCATCGCCGGCTCCACCTGCAGGCGGCTTGAGCTCAGGCGCTCGTGGTCGCGACGCGGGCGAGGTAGGCCGCGACGGAGTCGGGAGGGGGCGTGTCGGTCGGCTCCGGAGCCAGCCTGCCCGGGGCGAACGGTGCCGGATCGCAGGCGGGTGGAGAGCCTGTGATGAGGTCGGCCAGGAGCACGGCCGTTCCGGTCGACTGGTGCAGCCCCGCCCGGAAGTGGCCCGCCGCGATGAACGCGTTGCCGAGGCCCGGAATGCGGCCCAGCGTCGGGAGCCCGTCCACGGAGCCGGGCCGCAGACCGGCCCAGGCCCGCTCGACGGCCGCGCCCGGGAGGTCCCCGAGCAGCCGCCGGGAGACCGCGAGCAGCCCGTCGACGGCCGCGCCGGTCGTCGTGGGGGCGAAACCGGCGTCCTCGATCGTCGAGCCGACGAGCAGCCGCCCGTCGGGGCGGGGCACGAGGTAATCGAGCCCGAAATTCACCACGCGGCCGAGCACCTGCCCGGGAAGCCTCAGGAGGACGATCTGCCCGCGGATCGGCCGCGTGTCGAGCGTGAGACCGGCCGTGGCGGCGATCCGGCCCGCCCAGGCCCCGGCCGCGACGCAATACGCGGTTCCGCGCACGGTGCCCTGGTCCGTCACCAGGCCCGCCACCGTGCCGTCGCCGATCTCGATCGAGCGGACCGCCGCAGCGGTGAATTCGACGCCCCGACTGAGGCAGCTGGCGGCCAGCGCCTCGAGGTGGCGGGGCGGCCGCAGGCTCGTCTCGTCGGGCAGCACGAAGCCGCCGCGGAGATCGTGGCGCTCGAGGCCGCGCTCGGCCC
>RGVT01000129.1 GCA_010027105.1 Planctomycetia bacterium | reverse complement strand
CTCGTCGCCCAGCGCTACGAGGTGGCCGGCCGCAAGCGGGTGGGCTTCCTCGCCGACGCCGCCCTGACCCGCGCCGAACTCGAGCTCCTCGAGACGCCGTTCGATTCGATCCTGCTCGAGGACCTGCTGCCGGGCCGGCCGGTGGACGTCGACGACCGCTGGACGCTCCCTGGCGACCTCGCGGCGGGCCTGCTGGCGATCGACACGGTGGAGGCCGGATCGCTCGAGGCGCGGGTGGTGGAGATCGCGACGGGCGTCGCGGTGGTGGCTCTCGCCGGCGTCGTCGACGGGGCCGTCGACGGCGTGCCCACGCACGTGGTGGTCGACGTCTCGTTCGCCGTGGCGGCCGAGCCCGACGAGGACGGCCACGTGCTGACAGGCGACGTCACCCGGCTCGACTGCGTGCTCGTGGAGCGCCGGCAGGCGGGGCACGTGGCGGCCGGCTTCGACGTGGAGGCCCGGCTGACCGTCACCCGCGCGGAGGCGGCCGGGGTGGCCGTCGAGCCTGGCGCCGCGGCTCTCCGGGCGGGCGGCCGGCGCGGCCCCGGCGGGCCGGGGCGCGTGTGGCACCCCGATCCGGAGGGCCGCTACGAGCTCGTGCACGACGCCGGCTGGCGGTGCGTGGAGGAGGACGCCGGCGGGCTCGTGCTCCGGCTGCTCGACCTCGGGGCGCTCGTGGCGCAGTGCTCGATCACGGCGCTCCCGCGGGCAGCGGAGGCCGTGGCGCCGCCGGTCGACGAGGTGCAGCGGCACGTCGAACGGTCGCTCTCCGGGCAGTTCAAACGGTTCGACGGGGCGGCGGAGACGGTCCGCCGCGACGACGGCGTGCGGGTCGTGCGGGTGGCCTCGGAGGGCACCGCCGAGGGGCTCCCCTTCCGCTGGGTGCACTACGTGCTCACCGACGACGCCGGGCGGCGCGTGCACGCCACGTTCATGCTCGAGGCCTCGCTCGCCCGGCGGTTCGGCGACGCCGACGCCCGGCTGGTGTCGGGCCTGCGGATCGGCGGGGGGCCGGAGCGGGAGGCCAGACTGCCACCGAAAACCGGGACGCCTTGACGCATCCCGCCGCGGCCACCAACATACGGGGCATTCTTCCGGGAACCAGCGTTGCCCCACGTGGGGCGCCCGTCCGGGAGGCCGCGCGAGGAGCTGTGCTGTTGGCAGGAGCCGAGGCCACGACTGCACCCCGCCGCCGGCGAGCAGTGCGTGAGCGGAGGCGCGAGCCATCGAGAAACAGCATCGCATCAACGAGCAGATCCGGATCTCGCCGATCCGGGTGATCTCGGCCGACGGCGGCCAGCTCGGCATCATCCCGACCGACGAGGCGCTCGCCCGCGCGCGGGAGGCGGGCCTCGACCTGGTGGAGGTGGCTCCCAACGAAAAGCCGCCCGTCTGCCGGATCATGGACTTCGGCAAGTTCAAGTACCAGCAGAAGAAGAAGCAGCACAAGACCCACGTCCACCACACGAAGACCAAGGAGATCCGTCTGCGCCCCAAGACGGGCGATCACGACATCGAGTTCAAGGTGAACCAGGCGAAGGGCTTCCTCCAGCACAAGGACAAGGTGATCGTGTCGGTGGTGTTCCGCGGCCGCGAACTCGCCCACATCGACGAGGGGCAGCGGGTGATGAAGAACATCCTCGTGCAGCTCGACCCGGTGGGGAAAATCGACGCCCCGCCCCAGCAGATGGGCCGCCGGCTGGTGTGCACGCTGTCGCCCAGGTAGGTTTCCCTCACACGTTCACGGCAGAGGAGAGCGAGCAGTGCCCAAGCAGAAGACCCACAAGGGTGTGAAGAAGCGTTTCCGGACCACCGCGAACGGCAAGGTGAAGCACCGCCGCGCCGGCACGAGCCACCTCCAGGTGCGGCTCACGGCGAAGCGCAAGCGTGACCTCCGCGGCACCGGCGTGCTGGCGAAGGTCGACACGCCGAAGATCGTCGAAGCGCTCGCGCACAACAGCTACTGAGTCTTGGCGATCGTCCAGACTGTGCGCACCGGCTTCGGGCCACCCGATCCCTCTCGCCGGACGTTCGCTGCGCCCTCCGGGCTGCGCTCACTCCTAGCGACTGGCGCTGCGCCATCCTGGCTGCGCTGGTCGCTAAAGCCGGCTCAAGGGACACGGGTGGCCCGAAGCCTCCTCAACTGGAATGGGCAGTCACGAGGCAACGCGCGCCTCGAAGGCATGACAGGCTGAAGCCTGTCCCACAATAGAAGGCATGACAGGCTGAAGCCTGTCCCACATGACGGTCTGGGCAGTCACGAGCCGGGTCGGGCGAGTCAGGTCGGAACGGTCAACGCAGCCTCGAATTCCGCGGCCGGAATCGGGTCTGCCCTTGCATTCCGGTGGTTTTTGGCGACAGTAGTGGGCTTCCCGGATCCATCGAAGGCAGAGCGTCATGCGTACCAAGAGCGTCGTCCCCCGGCTGCGGGCCAAGAAGCGGCTGTTCAAGCGGGTGAAGGGATCGGTCGGCGGCCGGCGGCGGCTGCTTCGCACCGCCAAGGAATCGATCATTCGGGCCGGCGTCTACGCCCGCCGCGACCGGCGGCGCAAGAAGCGCGACTTCCGCCGGCTGTGGATCGTGCGGATCAACGCCGCGGCGCGCGAGCGCGGGATCCGCTACAGCCAGTTCATCGCCGGGCTCGAGAAGATCGGCAGCGAACTCGATCGGCGGACGCTCGCCGAGATGGCCGTGCTCGACCCCACCGGCTTCGACGCCGTCGCGGAGCAGGTGCGGAAGGCGCTCGGCCTGCCGGAGCCGGCCGCGGTCGCGTGAGGCTGTGTCAACGGTCGCGCTCGATTCGTTCCTCGCCGAACTCGACCGCCTCAAGGCCGACGCGGTCGGGACGCTGGCCACGGCCGGTGATGCCGACGCGGTGGAGCGGGCCCGGGTGGAGTTCCTCGGCGCCAAGAGCGGCCGGCTGAAGGCGCTCCAGAAACTGCTCGGCGGCCTGGCCGGGCCCGACAAGCCGGCCGGCGGAAAGCACTTCAACGAGGCCAAGCAGGCCGTCGCGGCGGCGCTCGAGGCGGCGCAGGCCCGCATGACCGGGGCCGTGGCGGCGGCCGAGGCGATCGACGTCACGCTGCCGGGTGAGGCGGTGCGGCTCGGCCATCTGCACCCGATCACGCAGACGATCCGCCGCGTGCAGGAGATCATGGGGCGGCTCGGTTTCGAGAGCGTCGACGGACCGGAGGTCGAGGACCAGTGGCACAACTTCGAGGCCCTGGCGATCCCGCCCGAGCATCCGGCCCGCGATCCGCTCGACAACTTCTACCTCGCCGTGGCCCGCGGGGCCGACCCGCTCCTCCTGCGGTCGCAGACGAGCACCGTGCAGATCCGCGTGATGGAGGCGCGAAAGCCGCCGCTGCGGATCGTGTCGCTCGGCCGCGTCTACCGGCCCGACACGGCCGACGCCACGCACTACCCGATGTTCCACCAGGTGGAGGGCCTGTACGTGGAGCCGGGCACGACGATGGCGCACCTCAAGAGCGTGCTGCGCCTGTTCGCCTCGAGCTTCCTCGGCGGCGACGTGCACGTGCGGTTCCGGCCGTCGTTCTTCCCGTTCACGGAGCCGAGCGTGGAGGTCGACATGGAGTGGGGCGGCCGGTGGGTCGAGATGGGGGGCGCCGGCATGGTCGATCCCGCCGTGCTCCGGGCCGTGGGCTACGATCCCGACGAGGTGTCGGGCTTCGCGTTCGGCCTCGGCGTGGAGCGGATCGCCGCCCGCCGCTACGGCGTCGCCGACATCCGCGATTTTTACCGCAACGACGTCAGATTCCTGGAGCAGTTTTGAAACCTGAAACCGCACCGAGATCGCCCGGCTACGGGGGAGCGGCAAAAGTCTCCTCACTCAGGCCGCAGCGGCCCTCGTTCGGGAAGCGTTCGCCGACTCCCCCTGCGCCTCGAATTGTGAGGGGCTAAGGCCAATCGCATGATCATCTCCCTCGACTGGCTCGCTGATTACGTGCAGGTCCCGGCGACGCCCGACGCGCTGGCCGAGAGGCTGCTCATGGCGGGGCTCAATCACGAGTCGACCGCGCGGGTGGGGGCCGACACGGCGCTCGAGATCGAGGTCACGAGCAACCGGCCCGACTGCCTCGGGCACATCGGCGTGGCCCGGGAGGCGGCCGTGCTCTTCGGCCTGCCGCTGCACGTGCCCGATCCGCGGCCGCCCGAGGGGGCGGAAAAGGCGACCGAGAGCGTGGCCGTCGAGATCCACGCGGCCGACGCCTGCCCGTTCTACTCGGCGCGGGTGATCCGCGGCGTGCGCGTCGGCCCGAGCCCGAAGTGGCTCGTCGACCGGCTGGCGACCGTGGGCGTGGAGAGCGTCAACAACGTGGTCGACGTCACCAACTACGTGATGCTCGAGTGCGGCCAGCCGCTCCACGCCTTCGACCTCGCGAGCCTGCGGGGCGGCCGGATCGTGGTGCGGCACGCGGCCGACGGCGAGCCCTTCACCGCGATCAATCACAAGACCTACTCGCTCACGCCGCGGATGTGCGTGATCGCCGACGCCGAGCGGCCGGTGGCGCTGGCCGGCGTGATGGGCGGGGCCGACACGGAGATCCGCCCCGCGACGACCGACCTGCTGCTCGAATCGGCGCAGTTCGCGCCGCTGGCGGTGCGGGCGGCGGCCCGGGGGCTCGTGCTCGCCAGCGCGTCGTCGTATCGCTTCGAGCGCGGGCCCGATCCGGCCGCGGTCGAGTGGGCGAGCCTGCGGGCCGCCGCTCTCATTCTTGAACTTGCCGGCGGCACGCTCGAGCAGGGCGTGGCGACGGCCGGCTCACCGGCGGGCACTCAGGCCACGATCGCGCTGCGGCCCGGGCGCGTGGCGGAGGTGCTCGGCGTCGCGATCCCGGCCGCGCGCGAGCACGCGATCCTCGCAGGCCTCGGCTTCGTGGACACCAGCCGCGGCGGCGAAGGGTCGGGTGAGCCGGCCGCGTGGCGGGCGCCCACGTGGCGGCGCGACGTGACCCGCGAGATCGACCTCGTCGAGGAGATCGCCCGGATCGAGGGCTACGGCCGGGTGCCGGAGAACCTCCCGATCACGGCGCGGCCCGTCGAACGCCCGGCCCGCGAGGAGACGGTGCGGGCGGCCTCGGGGGTGCTCGTGGGGGCGGGGTTCTGCGAGGCGCTGACGCGGAGCGTGGTGAGCGGGAGACTGGAGGCCGCGGCCGGGCCGTGGGGCGGCGCGACGGCGCTCGAGGTGCGGCCGGCGCTCGTGCGCGGGGCCGACCGGCTGCGGCGCACGCTGCTGCCGAGCCTCGTGGAGGCGCGGGCCGGCAACGTGGCGGCCGGCGCCCCGCACGGCGAACTCTTCGAGGTGGCGCGGGCGTACGTGGGCAACGCGGATCGCGGCGGCGACTCACCCGTCGAGGAGCCGCTGCTCGTGGCATTCGTGACGGGGGGCGGCTTCTTCGCCGCCAAGGGCTGCGTCGAGGCGGTGCTCGAGCGGCTGGGCGTGGCCGGGGCGGGCGGGCAGACGACCTGCCGGCCGCTCGACCACGAGCTCTTCGCCCGCGGCCGGGCCGCGGAGGTGCTGCTGGCCCGCGGCCCCGCTGCGGCCGAACGGATCGCCGTGATCGGCGAGTTTTCCTCCGCGCTCCTCGCGGCGGCCGGCCTCGACGGCACCGCGGCCGGGGCGGAGATCCGGCTCGACAGGCTCGAGTTCGCGGTGGGCCGCGACCGGAAGCTGCACCGCCCCAGCGACTTTCCGGCCGTGGAGCGCGACGTCAATCTCGTGGTGGCCGACACGGTGCCGTGGGCCGACATCGCCGCCGCGATCCGCACCGCCGCCGGCCCGCTCCTCGAGCACTGCCGGCTCGTGCAGGTGTGGCAGGATGCCGAGCGGCTCGGCGCGGGGAGAAAGAGCGTGGTCGTGACGCTCCGCCTGCGGAGCGACTCAGGCACGCTCTCGGGCGACGAGGCCAACCGCGTCGTGCAGGCGGTCGTCGAAGCCTGCGGCCGCGCCGTCGGCGCCACACTCCGCTCGTGACCTCGGCTTTTCGCCGGACGCTCGCCCCGCGGATCACCGGTCGGCGTAGACCCGCGTGATCTCTTCCTTGGTGATCGGGGCCGGATGGTCGTCGGTGGTGAGCTGCACCTGCACCCGCTGGTCGCCGGGGCGATGGCCGCGGACGCGAATCCGGTAGACGGCCTCCTCCGTGGGCGCGAGCCGCGCCAAGGGCTCGAACGACACCGTGAGATTGTCGATGCGATGGCCGGCCGGCCCCTTCGCCTCCACCGGCTCCATCTCGCCCAGGATCGTGGCCGCGACGCGCACGCCGCTGGCCGCCTTCGTGCCCTGGTTGCCCACGCGGATCACGTATTCGGTGAGGCCCGAGACCTCGATCGGATCCTCGCTGTCGGCCACGTCGAAGGTGACGGCCGCGAGCCCCTCGACCTCGATCGTGTGGGCGAGCTGGTCGGAGAGGCCGTCGGCCGAGCGGGCCGCCGCGGCGATCTTCTGCGGTCCGAGATCGACCGGCATCACGACGAGCTCCACCGTGCCGCGTTCACCGGCCGGGAGCTCCTCGAGGTTCCAGAGCACGCGGTGCGTGCGCTCGTCGTAGTAGCCGGAGTTGTTGGCCCGCACGAACTTCACGCCGGCCGGCAGCTGGGCCGCGAGTTCCACCGACTTCGCCGGCGCGGTGCCGGCGTTGGTCATGGCGATCGTGCACACGGCGGGCCGCTGCAGGTAGCGGCGGGCCGGCATCTCGGCCGCGATCTCGAGCGCGGGCGCCGTGATCTCCACCTTCACGATCCGCTCCGCCTCGATCCCGCCGTCGGCCCGGGCCAGGAGCCGCAGCGGGTGCGCGCCGGGCCCGGTCGAGCCGAGCGACAGCTCGATCGTGCGCGAGGCGCCCGGCTGCAGCTGGCCGACGTCGAACTCGAGCTCCCGGCCGGCCCGATGCGTGAGCGCGTCGGGCAGCAGGCCCTCGAGCACGACGCCCGTGGCCAGGCCGGTGCCGGGGTTGGTGATCGTGATCGGCAGCCTGACGTCGCGGCCGATGAGCACCGGCTTCGGGTCGGCCGCGTCGATCCGCAGGTCGGGCTTGGTGGCCCGCGAGCGGATCGAGGCGTCGGCGCGGAACGCGACGCTGGCGACGCTGCCGATGTCCCCCTCGAGTTTCGGCATCACCTCCATCGCGACGCGGGCCTGGCCGCCGGGTGGAAGCGAGCCGAGCACCCATGCCAGGTCGCCCGGCGGTCCGCCGGCGGCCGGGTTCACGGGGCTCGCGGGGGGCGTCGTGGTGACGAGCGCGGCGCCGTAGGGGACGCTGTCGCGGAGCACCACGTCGTGGGCGGTCGCCGAGCCGACGTTGCGCACGAGGATCTCGTAGCGGGCCGACTTGCCCACCTGCACCTCGCGCGGCCCGCGCTTCTCCACCGTGAGCTGCGGCGCCTGCACGCCCTCGAGCT
>RGVT01000128.1 GCA_010027105.1 Planctomycetia bacterium | reverse complement strand
GGTCGCGGGCCCGCGACCGCGGGCTGTCGATCAACGAGTACGGCGTGTTCCCGCTCGCCGCCGACGCCGCCGACCCGAAGCCGCGCACGCGGAGTCGGGGCGGGGCCACGGAGGAGGACGTGTATCGCGCGGTCGGGCTCCCGTGGATCCCTCCCGAACTGCGGGAGGGGGGTGACGAGATCGGCCTCGCCGAGCGGTCCGCGTTGCCCGTGCTCGTCGAGCTCGGCGACGTGCGCGGCGACCTGCACATGCACACGACGGCCACCGACGGCGAGGACACGCTCGCCGAGATGGTGCGGGCCGCGATCGCGCGCGGCCTGGCCTACGTCGCGATCACCGACCACGGCCAGCGGGTGACGATGGCCCGCGGGCTCGACCGGAAGCGGCTGCTCCGGCAGTGGAGCGAGATCGACAGGCTCAACGAGTCGCTCGCCGCCGAGGGCCCGCCGCCGATCGTGGTGCTCAAGGGGATCGAGGTCGACATGCTCGAGAAGGGCGGTCTCGACCTGCCCGCCCGGATCCTCGAGGCGATTCGCAACCCGCACGTGTCGGTGATCGGGCATCCCACGGGGCGGCTCATCAATCGCCGGCCCGCCTACGACGTCGACATCGAGGCGGTGATCGAGGCCGCGGCGGAGACCGGCACGTTCCTCGAGATCAACTCCAACCCCTGGCGTCTCGATCTCGACGACCGCCACGCCGCCGCGGCGAAGCGGGCCGGCGTGAGGCTCGTGATCTCGACCGACGCCCACTCGACCCGCGGCCTCGACGTGATGCGCTGCGGCGTGCTCCAGGCCCGCCGTGCCGGCCTCGAAGCCGGGGACGTGGCCAACACCCGCACGCTCGCCCAGCTCGAGAAGTTGATGAAACGGTAGGACAGGCTGAAGCCTGTCCTACGTGGAGGCGTGACAGGCTGAAGCCTGTCCTACGTGGGGGCGTGACAGGCTGAAGCCTGTCCTACGTGGGGGCGTGACAGGCTGAAGCCTGTCCTAGGCGTGACAGGCTGAAGCCTGTCCTACGGGTCCTTCACGCAGCGGAAGCCGATGTGGTTGGTGGCGCTCGAGATCTCGCCCTTGCCGCGGGTGCCCACGATGTAGCGGGCGCAGTAGGCCTCGGAGCAGAGATAGCTGCCGCCGCGCTGCACGCGCTTGGCCTGGCCGGGCTCCCGCGGATCGAGGCTCGAGCCAGGGCCCCGCGGATCGTCTGCGATCGCTCCGGATGCAGCCACCTGCGCGTAGCTGTCGGGCCGGTACCAGTCGGCACACCATTCCCAGACGTTGCCCGACATGTCGAACAGCCCGTAGGCGTTGGGCGGATAGGTTCCGACCGGGGCGAGGCCGGCGTATCCGTCAGCGGCCGTGTTGTGGTCCGGGAAGCGGCCCTGCCAGGTGTTGGCCATCCAGCGGCCCCCGGGGCGGAACTCGTCTCCCCAGGGATAGACGCCGCCCGTGAGGCCGCCACGGGCGGCGAACTCCCACTCCGCCTCGGTGGGCAGCCGCTTGCCGGCCCAACGGGCGAACGCCTCGGCATCCTCGTAGGCCACGTGCACGACGGGATCGCGGTCGCGGCCCTCGAGCGAGCTGTCGGGGCCCGTTGGATGCCTCCAGTCGGCCCCCTTCACGTAGGCCCACCAGCGGAGGTGGTCGTCGAGCGGCACGGCGAGAGCCGGCGGCGTGAAAACCACCGAGCCGGCGACGAGGTTTTCCGGCGGAACGCCCGGAAAGTCAGCCGCCTCCGGCACGCGCTCCGCCACGGTGACATACCCGGTGGCGGCGACGAACTCCGCGAACCGGGCGTTGGTCACCTCCGTCGTGTCCATCCAGAATCCCGCCACCCGCACCCGGTGCACCGGCCGGGCGTCGGTCATCGGGTCGGGGCCGCCGTGTGGGAGCGATCGCGGGTCGAGACAGCCCATCGAGAACTCGCCTCCCGGAATCCACGCCATCCCGGCCGGAGCGGCTCCGGGGGCCGGGGTGGGAAGGACCGCGGTGGTCTGGAAGGGCCCCGTCTTCCGGGCGGCGACGGCTGCGGCGCTGTTGTTCCCGACGCGAGCGAGCCACCACACGATACCAGCCGCTGCCACGGCGACCGCCACCTGCAGGGCGAGGCTCGCCACGGGCCGTCGTGCCGCCGGAGCCGCCGGACGCCGCCGCGACGAGGCCATCTTACGCCGACGCCTTGCGCAGGGTCTGCTCGAACCGGCGCCGGAGCGTGCGACGCCGCCCCGCGTCCCACCACTTCGCGAACGCCTTCCGAGCCTCCTCCGCCCGGCGATCCTCCTCGGCACGCAGTCGCTCGAGCACGTCGCGGTTCGCGGCGGCCGACTTGTCGTGCGCCAGCCGCCGAAAGCGGTCCGCGGCGGCGGCGTGGTCGGTGAACTCACCGAGCGTCTTCTGGAGCCGCTCCAGGGAGTCGGCGCAGCGGGCCCTGACCCGGGCGGGGAACGCCGCGGCGAAGATCTCGAGCGCGTACCGGAGTTTCTTGCCCTCGATTCGCAGGGCGTGGATTTCTCCGGCACCGCGGAGTTTCCGGTCGGCGGCCGAGAAGAAATGCCGCATCAGCGGCCGGAACCGGCGCTGGGCATACTCGCGGAACGTCGGCCGCCCGCGGCCGGTGGAAACGCCCGCGAGCAGCCGCTCCACGCGGTCGAGCCAGTCGGCTTCGAGCAGCCGCTCGTGCTCGGCGCGGATCGGCTGCCGCGACACCTCCCGCTGCTTGGAAAGCATCGACACGAGCCGGCGCCGGGCCCGGCTCCCCGCGACCGCGGGCCGTTGCTCCGTGAGCCTGTCGGTGAGCACGTCGAGATCACGGGCCTCGCCGGCCGAGCGGCGGATGCGGCGCAGCCGCTTCGTGAACCAGGCGGCATGCTTGTCGGGAAGCATGTCGCTGAAGGCGTCGATCGCGGCGATCGCGCGGCGGGTGGCCACGCGGAGGCGGTGCACACTCTCCGGGTCGCGGGCGGGCCGCTCGCCGGCCGCTGGGAGCTCGCGCCACACCGCGTCGAGCCGCGTGCGCAGCGTGCGAACGGCGACCCGGGCGGCCGGCCGACCCCCGTCCTCGGCGACGATCGAAGTGCTCGCAGGTTTCATCGGCGGCGCGTGCGCGGCCCGGCATCGAGCGGCGCCGGTACTGTAGCCGCTGGCACTGGGGGGTTCCAGCACCCGGCGAATCCGCCGCTCCGGGGCCCCTTGCAGCCCGTGGAGCGAGTCGACTTCGTGGAAAAATGCCGTGCAGGGCCTGTTCCACGGGACGTCAGCGGGGGCCGAGACGCTCCGGGGCGGCCGCGGGCGATGCGGCCACGGCCGTCGGCTTCGTGACGGTCACCGCGGAGGCGAACACGGTGCCGTCTTCGAGACGACCCTCGCCGCGCCACACGCGTCCCTTGAGGGCCACGACGTCGCCGGGAGAGACGAGGTCGACTTGGGCGGCGTCGACCCGCACCGCCGCGGCGGGATCGACCGGCACGGTGACGCGGCGGATGCCCCCCGCCGCGAGTTGGATCGTCAGCGTGCCCGCACGATACCGGGCCACCGTGCCGACGACGGTCTCGTCGCGGCCGGGCTCGATGGCGGCGGGCTTGAATCCGGGGGCCGGCGTGATCACGTCGCCCCGCCGGTCGACCCGCGTGCGCAGCCGCACCGTCATGCCGGGCTCGAGCGCCGCGGCCGGGAGCGGGCCGCTCACGATCAGCCGCGAGACGCCGGCGGGATGCAGCGCGGCCACGAGCGTGGAGCCCTCCGTCGCCCCGTCGCCTCCGGCGGTGAACGCGATCATGCCTCCGTGGATCGTCCCGGCGGCGCCCACGACCGTGCCGTGGAACTCTTCCTCCGGCAGCGCGTCGATCGCCACCTTGTTCATCTCGACGGGGATCGTGATCGCCTTGTTGGTGTTGCGGCAGGCGCCGAGTTCCCAGAGCCGCTCGTAGGCCTCCTGGATCGCGGCCGACTTGTAGAACGTGCCCCAGCGCAGGGTGCCGTCGGGGGCCACGGGGGGCAGGTTTCGCTGGCTGTCGGCGTAGGGGTTGTAGGCGTTGATCTGCCCGTGCGCGGCCGGTGCCGCGGCCGAGCAGGCGCCGAGCAGGCACAGGAACAGCACGCGGTGCACGCCGGCGGCGGGGCGATTCATGCGGGAACCCACGGTCAGAGGGTCACGAGCGCGTCGGGAGCCGCCCTGCGGCGACCCTTCGACGGTAGTTCGGCACGCGGGGGCCCGCCAGTCCAGACGGCCGGCTCACGCCCCTGCGTCCCCACCCTCCCCGTCGTCGATCGTGGCCACGTTCGACCCTTCCGAGGCCAGGCCCAGGGCCTCCTCGGGCGACTGGGCCTCCAGGAGGGGGAACTGCCGCGTCAGCAGCGTCTCCCGCTCCAGCCTGAGCGCGTCGAGCGCCTCCGGCCGCACCCGCACCTCCGACGACTGGAACGTGTTGAACCCCGTTCCGGCCGGGATCAGGTGGCCGAGGATCACGTTTTCCTTGAGTCCCACCAGGTTGTCGACCTTCCCGGCGAGGGCCGCCTCGGTGAGCACCTTCGTCGTCTCCTGGAAGCTGGCCGCCGAGATGAAGCTCGAGCTCTGCACCGCCGCCTTGGTGATGCCGAGGAGTTGCGTGCTCGCCGTGGCCGGCTTCGGTTTGCCCCCCTTCGCGGGCGTGCCGCCGAGGGCCTCGATCTGCGTGTTGGTCTGGGCGAACACGTCCTTGGGCACGACGCTGCCGACGGGGAACTCGCTGTCGCCCTTGTCGGTGATCTTCGTGCCGTTGGCGATCTTGTCGTTGGCCTGCCTGAACTCGAACCGGTCCAGTACGCTGCCCGACCTTCCGCAGCATCTGCGAGACGATGATCTCGATGTGCTTGTCGTCGATGTCGACCCGCTGGCTGCGGTAGACGTTCTGGATCTCGCGGACGAGGTACTGCTGCACCGCCTCCTCACCGGAGATCCGCAGGATGTCGTGGGGCACGAGCGGGCCGTCGACGAGGGCCTCGCCCGCCCTCACGAAGTCGCCCGCGTGCACCCGCAGGTGCTTGCCGTGCGTAACGAGGTGCTCCCGCTCCATGCCGCTCTCGTTCTTGACGACGATCGTCCGCTTGCCGCGCCGCTTCTCGCCGAGCAGCTCGACCTTTCCGTCGATCTCGGCCATGATCGCCGGGTCCTTCGGCTTGCGGGCCTCGAAGATCTCGGTCACACGCGGGAGGCCGCCGGTGATGTCCTGCGTGCCCGAGGCCTCGCGGGGCGTCTTGGCGAGCACGTGGCCGGCCTTGACGCCCTCCCCCTCCTGCACCTCGATGTAGGCCTTCTCGGGCAGGTAGTAGAAGTCGAGGATCTTGCCGTGGGCGTCCTCGAGCACGACCTGCGGGTGGTAGACGCCCTTGTGCTCCATGATCATCCGCCGCACGTGCCCGCTGGGATCCTTCTCCACGCGCAGGGTCTCCCCCTCCACCACGTCCTCGTAGCGGACCTTGCCCGCGACCTCGGAGAGGATCGGGATCGAGTGTGGATCCCACTGCACGAGCACCGTGCCCGGCTTGACCTCCTCGTTGTCCTCCACCTTGAGGATGGCGCCGGCCGGGATCTCGAACTTCTCGAGCTCGCGGCCCTTCGGGTCGACGACCGCGATCTCGCCGTTGCGGGCGAGCACGATCAGTTCGCCCTGCTCGTTCTGAACCGTGCGGACGCGGGTGAACTTCACGGTGCCGGCCCGCTTGGCCCGGTTCTCGCTCTCCTCGATCGCCCGCTGGCCGACGCCGCCGATGTGGAAGGTGCGCATCGTGAGCTGCGTGCCTGGCTCACCGATGCTCTGCGCGGCGATGATACCCACCGCCATCCCCTCCTCGACGAGCGATCCCGTGGAGAGGTCCATGCCGTAGCACAGGCGGCAGACCCCGAGCGGGGCCTCGCAGGTGAGCGGGCTGCGGACCTGGATCTTCTCGAGGCCGAGCTCCTCGATCTGGCGGGCCACCGTGGGCGTGATCAGCTCGTCCTCGTGGACGACCGTCTCGTCGGAGATGGGGTTGCGGATGTCGGAGCGGCTGACGCGGCCGCGGATGCTGTCGGCCAGGCTCACCTCCACCTTTTCGCCCCGGTAGATCACGGTCTTGGTGATGCCCTGCGCCGTGCCGCAATCGTGCATCGTCACCACCACGTTCTGCGCCACGTCGGCGAGCTTGCGGGTGAGGTAGCCCGAGTCGGCCGTCTTGAGGGCCGTGTCGGCCAAGCCCTTGCGGGCACCGTGCGTCGAGCTGAAGTACTCGAGAACCGTCAGGCCCTCGCGGAAGTTGGCCTTGATGGGCGTCTCGATGATCTTGCCTGACGGCTTCGCCATCAGGCCGCGCATGCCCGCCAACTGCCGGATCTGCTCCACGCCGCCTCGGGCACCGGAATGGGCCATGAGCTGGATCGGATTCACATAGCCCGACCGACGGTTGGGCTTGGCGTCGGTGTCCTGCTCCAGTTCGGCCATCATCTCCTTGGTGATCTGCTCGCGGGCGTGCGTCCAGGCGTCGAGCACGGAGTTGTACCGCTCGCCGTCGGTGATCACGCCCTTCTGGTACCGCTTGAGGATCTTCATCACCTCCCGCTCGGCGTCACCGATGATCCGGGACTTGTTCGCCGGGGTGATGAGGTCGTCGGTGGCGAACGACAGGCCGCTGCGGGTGCTCCACTTGAACCCGATCCGGTTCATGTCGTCGAGCAGGTCGATCGTCCGGCGGCGGCCCAGAGTCTGGTAGCAGTCGGAGATCACGCGGGCCAGCTCGCTCGACCGCATCGGGATGTTGTAGAAGAGCATGCCCTCGGGCAGGATCGAGTTGAACAGCACGCGGCCGACGGTCGTGTCGATCACCGCGCCGGGCTTGGCCAGGGCCTCGACGTCGGTCTTCAGCCGCCGCTGGCCCGGGAGCTTGACCCGGATCTTGGCATGGGTGTGGACCTTGCCGAGGCTGTGGGCGAGCTCGACCTCCTCGAAGGTCTTGAAGACCATGCCCTCGCCCCGGCGGCCCGCCAGCGCCATCGTCAGGTAGTAGCAGCCCATCACCACGTCCTGCGACGGCGAGATGATGGGGGCGCCGTTGGCCGGGCTGAAGATGTTGTTCGTCGAGAGCATGAGCGTGTGGGCCTCGACCTGGGCCTCGATCGAGAGCGGCAGGTGCACGGCCATCTGGTCGCCGTCGAAGTCGGCGTTGAAGCCCTTGCAGACGAGCGGGTGGAGCTTGATGGCATTCCCCTCGACGAGCACCGGCTCGAACGCCTGGATGCCCATGCGGTGGAGCGTCGGGGCGCGGTTCAGGAGGACCGGATGGTTCCGGATCGCCTCTTCGAGGATGTCCCAGACCTCGGCGTCCTTCCGCTCGAGCATCTTCTTGGCGCTCTTGATCGTGTCGGCGAGGTGGCGATCCTTGAGCCGCCGGATGATGAACGGCTGGTAGAGTTCCGGCGCGATCTTCTTGGGCAGGCCGCACTGGTGGAGCCGGAGCGTCGGCCCCACC
>RGVT01000127.1 GCA_010027105.1 Planctomycetia bacterium | reverse complement strand
CGCTGCTCGTCGACGATCGCAGCCGCGCGGCCGAACACGTCGGCCCGTTCGAAGACCTCCCGGGCGGCGGCGACGGCCGCCGCGATCCGCACGGAGTCGGAGCCGGAGGAAGCCTCGGCAGCGGTCGCCCCCAGCCGGGCCATCGCCTCCGGAGCGGTCCGCTCGAGCGCGAGGGCCCACATCACCGTGGGTCGGCCGCCGATCAGGTCTCCGGCGGCCCGCCGGTCGTTTTCGAGATCGCCGCCCCAGTCCTTGAGGTCGTTGAGCACCTGGAAGCCTGTGCCGACGTGGAGGGCGTAGCGGGCGATGGCGCCCGCGGCGGCGGGCTGCACACCCGCGAGCCGGATGCCCATCGCCACCGCGGCCTCGAATGCGGGGGACGTCTTGAGACCGTAGATCTCCAGGGCTTCACCAGGCGAAAGCCGCTTGTCGGCCGCGTCGCGCCACCAGAGTTCGGCCCCCTGGCCACGGGCCAACCGCACATGCGCGTCGGCGAGGATCGCCACCAGGTCGCGGTGGACCTCCGCTTCGACCCCCGGCAGTGTCGCGATCATCCTGTACCCGAGGCCGAGCAGGTAGTCGCCTGCATTGATCGCCGCGGGCACCCCGTGCTCGCGGTGCAGCGTGGGCCGGCCATACCGCATCGCGTCGCCATCTTCGATGTCGTCGTGGATCAGCGACGCCTTGTGGAAGATTTCGATGGCCACGGCCGCCGCCTTCACGGCCTCACGCGGCGCCGCGGCCGGGCGGGTGGCCGCCCCGTCGGCCTCGAGGGCGTCGAAGGCCGCCAGGCAGATGAACGGCCGGAGGAACTTGCCGCCCCGGGCGAGGTAGTCGCCCGACATGCCGGCCGTGGCGACGAGCGGCGACCACGCCCCGGCCGCGTCGCCCCCCGCAGGGCCGAGCGCCCCGCGATCGCCGACCCGCTCCGCCAGCCTGGCGAGTGCCGGGGGGGAAAACATCTCGGCGGCCTCACGGAGGAGCGGCAGATAGTCGCCCACCGGCGCCGAACCGCCGCCGGCCACGCCGAGCAGTCCCAGCACCCAGTCGACGTCGAGGGCCCCGGCCGACAGAACCGCCGCACAGCGGCCGCCCACCGCGTCGGTCGCACCGGCCGGGTCGTAGGGAACTGCGGCTATGGGCAGCGAGAAGGCCGGCAGCATCGCGAACGCCTTTTCGAGGTGCGAGAGTTTCGCGACGCCGAGGATGCCGTCGTATTGGCCGGTGAGCAGCGAGCCGATCGCGGGCACCGCCCGCTCCGTCGACTCCACGACCCAGCCGCTTTCCCGGGCCGCCGACCAGATCGTGCCGATGGCGCAGGTCGGCCCGCACACGTGGGGCACCGTTCCGCCGCCGCCCGTCGCCTCCGCGGCCGGGCAGTCTGGGAGCAGCAGGAGCCGCCGGCCGGACGGCCCCGAAGCCAGCCGCTCGCGCCAATATTCCGAGACGATCGTGACCATCGTCCAGCCGACCACGTCGGCCTGGCCACCGGCGCGGCGCACGAGTTTTTCAGCCTCTCGGCGGAGCCCCGCCGAACCGCGGGCCGCGGGGGGCATCCCGTCGGCCCGCCACGAGGCGACGAGGTCCGACGCCATCGCACGCAACCGGTCCCGCACGACACGACTGCCGGGGCAGTCGAGCGCGGGCAGCACCGCCGGATTCGTGCCGGCCGAGCCGGCGGGGACTGCCCCGGGGCGATCGACGGCTGCGGAGGATTGGATCACTGGCACACTTCTCCGAACAGTGGAACTGTAGGCGGCGGGGCGGCAGTTTGGAGCCCGCCCCGCGTATTGTGGCGGAAAACCTGCCGAATCGTCACTCGCAAAACCGGTGGAGCAGGGCGTCGACCCGCAGCAGGCCCGCCCGCGTGAGCACCGGTCGGGGCGCGCGGCTCTCGAGCCAGCCCTCGGCGGCGAGCGAGTCCCACTGGGCCGACCATTCCGCGAGCGGGTCGATGCCGTATTTCGACGCGAGCCGCCCGGCGTCGAGCGCCCCGCGCTTGAGGCCGAGCACCACCTCGCGCAGGAGCAGTTCGCGCCTCGAGGGTACGAGGCCGCGGACGATCGGCAGGCGGCCGGCGTCGACCGCGGCGAGGTAGTCGTCCCAGTGGGCCGCGTTCTGGTAGTGGACGCCCGAGAGGTGGCCGAAACTCGCCACGCCGAGCGCCACGAGGTCGCTCCCTTCCCAGAGCATGTCGCGGTAGCGGAACTGCACCCGGGCCGGATCGCGCACGAGCGTGTAGCCGCTCGAGATCGCGTAGCCCGCTGCGAGAAACCGCTCGAAGGCCTCCCCCACCCAGCGCCGCTTCGTGGGCCAGTCGGCCACGGCGGTGGGGGTGCCGGCCGCCTTCGCGTCGTGCACGAACACGGTGTTCGGGGGCAGTTCCATCTGATAGATCGTCACACTGTCGGCCCCGAGGGCGAGCGTCTTTTCGACCGAGCGCGTCCACGACTCGTCGGTCTCGCCCACCATGCCCGCGATCAGGTCGACGTTGGTGCTCGGGAAGCCGGCGGCCGTGATCCACTCCCAGGCCCGGTCGATTTCCGCCGAGAGGTGGGCCCGGCCGTTGGCCTCGAGGATGGCGTCGTCGAAGTTCTCGACGCCGAGCGAGATCCTGGTCATGCCCAGTTCCCTGAGCGCCCGCACCTTCGCCTCGGAGAGCGTGCCCGGCTCGCACTCGAACGTCACCTCCTCGGCGTCGTCCCAGCCGAAGCTCTCGTGGAGCCGCTCCACGAGCCGCTCGAGCTGCTTCACCGACAGGAACGACGGCGTCCCGCCGCCGAAGTAGACGTACTTGAGGGCCCGGCCCGCCACGGCCCGCTCTGCCGCGGCGAGTTCCGCCTCGCGGCCGAGGGCCTGCGAATACCGCTCCACGTCGGCGGCGGCCACGTCGGTGTAGACGCGGAAGTAGCAGAACTTGCACCGCTTCCGGCAGAACGGCACGTGCAGGTAGAGGCCGAGCGGGGCGGCGGTGGGCGGGGCGGCGAACGCCGCGAGGACGTCGGGCACCGCCCCGGCATGCCAGCTGGAGAACGGCGGATAGTTGGCGACGAAGTAACTGCCCGGCTCGGTGCGCTCGGTCGATTCGGTCATAGCCCGCGGGCCGCGAGGAGATCGTCGAAGTCCCTCAGATGATAGGCGACCTTCGCCCGGTCGAGCACACGGCACAGGCTCCGCAGCGCGATCCCCATCCCGTCGGGCCCGCTCGTGCCGCCGAACTGCCCGCCGCCGCGGACGTGCGGCTCGAGGTCGAGGAACACGCCCGGAATTCCCCGCTTCTCGAGCTTCTTCGAGAGCGCGGGCAGCATCCCCTTGAGATCGGCGAGGATCTTCTCGTGGCCCCCCGCGCCGATGTCGGCCGGCACGAAGTTGGCGAGGGTGTCCTCCTCGACGTGCCTGCCGCGGGCCTTGCCCGACACCTTGCGATAGTCCTTGACGTGCACCCAGCCGAGGCCGGGCTTCATCGCCTCCCACTCGCGGAACACCTCCGCGGTGGAAAAGCCCTGCACGGTCAGGTTCGCGGCGTCGAACACGAGCACGAGCCCGGGGTGGTTCACACGCCGGTGGATCTCGGCGAGGAGGGCGCCCGTCTGCCCGACGAGGTTGGCCTCCACCTCGAGGCCGAACGTCAGGTCGGAGCGGTGGCAGGCCTCGGCGATCTTCCCGATCCGGTCGGCGGCCTCCTCGAGAAACGCCTCCGGCTTCGCCCCCTTGGGCGGATAGAAGGAGAAGCCGCGGATGAGCTTCGTCTCGAAGGCGTGGGCGAGCTCGCAGGCCCGGGCGACGTCCTTGGCGAGATACTGCTTGAAGGGGACGTAGGCGTTCTTCGTGCCGTCGGCCTTGTCGACGAGCTTCACCTTGCCGATCGGCGAGGCGATCGATGCCACGTTGAGGCCGTACTCGTCCTCCAGGTGCCGGAGCTTCTGGATCTCGGGGAGCGTGAGCTTCATCACGTTCTTCACCCCCTTGCCGACGTCGATGTTCCGCAGGCTGTAGTACTCGAGGCCGAGGGCCGCCAGCGCCGAGAACTGTTCGACGGCGGCGAGATGAAACGCCGCCTCGTCGGCGAGGGCGGAGAGGAGGATGTGCGGAGACTTTGTCATCGCGAGGGGGCCTTTCGCGCGTAGAAAGATCGAACGATGGGGCGGCTCAGCCGGCGGCCGGCATGTGCTCGCCCGTGGGATGCGAGACGACGATCCGCGACGAGATGCCGCCGCGGGGCGTGAACTGGGCGACGAGCGTCATGCGGCGCGGCTGGAGCACGGCCACGAGATCGTCGAGGATGCGGTTGGTGACGTTCTCGTAGAAGATGCCTTCGTTGCGGAACGCCTGCAGGTACAATTTGAGGCTCTTGAGTTCCACGCAGAGCGCGTCGGCGACGTAGCGGAACGTGAGCGTGCCGAAGTCGGGCTGCCCCGTCTTCGGGCACATCGACGTGAACTCCGGGCAGACGATCTCGATGAGGTAGTCGCGGCCGGGAAACTGGTTGGCGAAGGTTTCCAGCTGGTCGCGCGACGGCTTCTGCGGGAGGAGACTCATGATGCAGGAGAGTGTGCCATGAAACAGGAGCCGGGCAAAGCGGCGCCGCCCGCGCCGCCGGGGGCGGGTGGGACGGCGGTCGTGCTGCTCTCGGGCGGCCTCGACTCGGCCACCGCCGCCGCCTGGGCCCGCCGCGAAGGCTACCGGCTCGCGGCGCTCTCGCTCGACTACGGCCAGCGGCACCGCTGCGAGCTCGACTGCGCCCGGGCCGTGGCCGCGGCGCTCGGCATCGCCGACCACGTGATCCTGCCGGTGGACCTCGCCGCGTTCGGCGGCAGCGCGCTCGTCGATGACGCCATCGCCGTGCCCAAAGACCGCTCCGACGAGGCGATCGGGCGGGGGATCCCGGTCACCTACGTGCCCGCCCGCAACACCGTGTTTCTCGCGCTCGCCCTGGCGATGGCCGAGACCCGCGGCGCCGACGCTGTCGTGATCGGCGTGAACGCGATCGACTACAGCGGCTACCCCGACTGCCGGCCGGAATTCATCGCGGCGTTCTCGCGGCTCGCGAGCCTCGCCACGAAGGCGGGCGTGGAGGGGCGGCCGCTCGAGATCCTCACGCCGCTCGCCGCGCTCACGAAGGCCGAGATCATCCGGCTCGGCCTCGACCTCGGCCTCGACTACGGGCTCACCAGCAGCTGCTACGACCCCGACGCCGCCGGCCGCCCCTGCGGCGGGTGCGACTCCTGCCGGCTGCGGGCGGCGGGATTTCAGGCGGCGGGGGCGATCGACCCCCGCGCCGCACCGCGGGGCTGACACGAGGGGAGCCCGCCGCGTGCGCATCGCCGAGATCTATTCCTCGCTCCAGGGAGAGGGCCTGCTCGCCGGCACGCCGAGCGTGTTCGTGCGCACGAGCGGCTGCAACCTCAGGTGCGCGTGGTGCGATACGCCGTTCACGTCGTGGGCGCCTGAAGGCGACGAAATCGAGCTGCCCGGCGTGCTCGCGGCGGTGACGGCCCTCGCCCCGCACCACGTGGTCGTGACCGGCGGCGAGCCGCTGCTCGTCGCCGACGTGGCCGACCTCTGCCGCCGGCTCCGGGCAGCGGGGCGGCATGTCACGATCGAGACGGCGGGCACCGTGTGGCTCGACGCGCCGGCGGATCTCATGTCGATCAGCCCGAAGCTCTCCTCGTCGGGCCCGCCGGCCGATACGCCCGGCGGATGGCGGGCGCGGCACGAGGCGACGCGGCGCGACGACGCCGTGCTGCGCCGGCTCGTGGCCGCGGCGCCCTACCAGCTCAAGTTCGTGATCGACTCGCCGGCCGACATCGCCGAAACGCTCGCCTGGATCGAAGACCTCGAGCGCGCCGGCCCGCCGATCGACCGCGGCCGCGTGCTCCTCATGCCGCAGGGCCGCACCCGCGCGGAACTGGCGGCGAAGACTGCCTGGCTCGCCGGCGAGTGCGCCCGGCTCGGCGTCGGCCTGGCCCGGCGGCGCCACATCGAGTGGTTCGGCGACGTCCGCGGCACGTGACCGCCACGTGGCGGGGAGGCGAGGGGGTCGGCGAACGCTCGAGGAGCATTGGGCCGCCGCGGCCCACGCGACAATCTGAAAGACCGCGAAACGGTGACGTTTGCCGCCCCCGAGCCGGCTTCACCCCGACAGGCTGAAGCCTGTCCTACGTGGCGTGGCCGCGGGGGCCGAACGCGAGCACCGTCGCCGCGCCGACGGCCACGATCAGCATCCCGGCCAGGAAAAACGGGCTTACGGCCGCCGGAGGCGTGTGCGCCAGCGCGATCGTGGCCAGCGTGTTGATCACGGGAGCACAGCCGAACACGACGGGCATCACCGTGAACGGCTTGCCGCCGCAGGCGAAGGCGAGGATCGTGCCAAGCGCGCCGAGGGCGCCCAGGGCCCCGGCACCCAGGCTCCAGAGCGTTCCGCCGACGTCCCACGACCCGGTGTCGCCCATCGGCACGAGGAGCGCGAGCGGCACGAGCACGGCGATCAGGAAGTAAGCCACGCCGATGCACACGAGCGGCCGCAGCCGGCTACCCCCCATCGCCCCTTGGCCGCGGTGGAGGACCGGGCCGTACGCGCCCCACGAGAGCATCGACAGGACGGTCGCCAGCAGCACCTCGATGAACCGCTCCGTCTTCTGTTCCATCGTCTTCGGCGGGGCGACGGGCGCATCCGCGTCCGGGTCCGAGGCCGCGGGAGCGGCGGCAGCCGCCGCGTGCGCCTGCGGCTGGGGCTTGCATACGAGCACCGTGACGGCTCCGAGCACCACGAGGATGAGCCCGGCCAGGAAGGGCGCCTTGAGCTGATCGAACGCCTTGTTCATGAAGGCGGTGAGGAGCGTGTTGACGATGGGAGCGCCGCCGAACACGAGCGGCATCACGTAGATCGGCCTGCCGCCGAACCCGAGCGCGAGAATCACGCCCAGTGCCCCGAGCGCCCCGGCGGTGCCGGCGAGCAGGCTCCAGAGCACGCCCTTCGCCGACCAGGCGCCGCGCTCGCCGCCCCTGGCCAACAGCGCGAGCGGCGTGAGCACCGCGATCAGGAAGTAGGCGAGCCCCACGCACATGAACGGCCGCAGGCTCGAATGCATCGCCTCGCGACCGAAGTGCAGCACGGGGCCGTACACACCCCAACAGCACGCGGTGAGGGCGATCGCCCCGATCAAACTCAGGAACTGCAGCATCGCGGGGTCTCCTCCAGAATCGTGAGCAGCGACCGCCCCACATCATCCACCGCAAGCAGCCGCATGCAATCGTGGTGGCCGAGCGGGCAGGTCCGCCTGCCGCAGGGCGAGCAGGGGAGGTTCAAGTTGAGCTCCACGAGCCGGGGCTCCTCCGAGCGGCTCAGCCGCGGGTCCATCGACCCGTGGAGCACGATCGTGGGCCGATGGAAGGCAGCGGCGATGTGCCGCGGGCCGCTGTCGGTCGTGACCACGGCGGCGGCCCGGCGGATCACCGCCTTGGCGAGTCCGAACGGCAGCCGGGCTTCATCGGCGAGGCTGCGCAC
>RGVT01000126.1 GCA_010027105.1 Planctomycetia bacterium | reverse complement strand
CTCGTCGAGGAGTCGATCCTCGGCTGGAAGGAATACGAGATGGAGGTGATGCGCGACGCCGACGACAACGCCGTCATCATCTGCTCGATCGAGAACTTCGACCCCTGCGGCGTGCACACGGGCGACTCCATCACCGTCGCCCCCGCCCTCACGCTCACCGACAAGCAGTATCAGCGGATGCGCGACGCGAGCTTCGCCGTGATCCGGGCGATCGGCGTCGAGACCGGCGGGTCGAACATCCAGTTCGCCGTCGATCCGCGTGACGGGCGGATGATCGTGATCGAGATGAACCCGCGCGTGAGCCGCTCGAGCGCCCTCGCGAGCAAGGCGACGGGCTTTCCGATCGCGAAGATCGCCGCCAAGCTCGCCGTGGGCTGGCGGCTGCACGAGCTCGCCAACGACATCACACAGAAGACGAAGGCCTGCTTCGAGCCCTCGATCGACTACGTCGTGGTCAAGGTGCCGCGGTTCGCGTTCGAGAAGTTTCCGGAGGCCGACGCCCGCCTCACCACGCAGATGAAGAGCGTGGGAGAAACGATGGCGATCGGCCGGACGTTCAAGGAGGCGTTCCAGAAGGCGCTCCGCGGCCTGGAGGTGGGGAGCTTCGGGTTCGGCTGCGACGGCCGCGACCTGTGGGGCACCGCCGCCGAGCCGGCGCTCGACGACATCCGGGCACGGGTGGCCACGCCCGACCCCGACCGCGTCTGGTACCTGCGCTACGCGCTCAAGGCCGGCATGTCGGTCGCCGAGCTCCACGAGCTCACCGCCATCGATCCCTGGTTCCTCGACCAGCTGCAGCAGATCGTGGAGCTGGAGAGCCTCCTGCGCTCGCTCGGCTCGCTCGCGGCCGTCGACGACGCGACACTCCGCCGGGCGAAGCAGTTCGGCTTTTCCGACCGGCAGCTCGCCGTGCTGCTCGGCTCCTCCGAGATGGAGGTGCGCGACGACCGCACGCGACGGGGCATCCTCGCCACCTTCAAGGCGGTCGACACCTGCGCCGCCGAGTTCGAGGCCCAGACCCCCTACTACTATTCGACGTGGGAGGAGGAGGACGAAACGCGGCCCAAGGCCCCGGGCAGGAAGCGGGTGATGATCCTCGGCGGCGGGCCCAACCGGATCGGGCAGGGGATCGAGTTCGACTACTGCTGCTGCCACGCGAGCTTCGCCCTCCGCGAACTGGGGATCGAGAGCGTGATGGTGAACTCGAATCCCGAGACCGTGAGCACCGACTACGACACGAGCGACATGCTGTTCTTCGAGCCCCTGACCTGCGAGGACGTCCTCAACATCGCCGACCGGATCCGGCCCGACGGCGTGATCGTGCAGCTCGGCGGGCAGACGCCGCTCAACCTCGCCCGGGCCCTCTACGCCGCCGGCCTGCCGATCATCGGCACGAGCGTCGACACGATCGAGACGGCCGAGGATCGCGAGAAGTTCCGCGACCTGCTCGACCGCCTCGGCCTCAAGCAGCCCGCCAGTGGGATCGCCCGCACGCTCGAGCAGGCCCGGCGCGAGGTGGCCCGCATCGGCTACCCCTCGCTCGTGCGACCGAGCTTCGTGCTCGGCGGAAGGGCCATGGAGATCTGCTACGACCACCCGCAGTTCGAGCGGTACGTGGCCGAGGCCTTCGCCGTGGCGCAGGGGCAGCCGGTGCTCATCGACCGGTTTCTCGAGGACGCGATCGAGGTCGACGTCGACTGCATCTGCGACGGCCGCGACGTGGTCGTGGCCGGGGTGATGGAGCACATCGAGGAGGCGGGAGTGCATTCCGGCGACTCCGCCTGCTGCATTCCGCCGCACAGCCTCTCCGCCGACGTGATCGCCGAAATCAAGGCTGCGGCCACGGGGCTGGCCCGGAGCCTCGGCGTGGTGGGGCTCATGAACGTGCAGTTCGCGGTGAAGAAGGAGGACGGCCGCCCCACGCTGTACGTGATCGAGGTGAATCCGCGGGCCAGCCGCACGGTGCCGTTCGTCGCCAAGGCCACGGGGCTGCCCGTGGCCAGGGTGGCGGTGAAGGCGATGGCGGGCACGAGCCTGGCGGAGCAGGGGATCGAGGCCGACCCCGTGCCGGCGCACGTGAGCGTGAAGGAGAGCGTGTTCCCGTTCGTGAAATTCGCCGGCGTCGACATCGCGCTCGGCCCCGAGATGCGGAGCACCGGCGAGGTGATGGGCGTGAGCGACACCTTCGCCATCGCCTTCGCCAAGAGCCAGATCGCCGCGGGAATCCTCCTGCCGGAAAAGGGCCGCATCTTCCTCAGCGTGGCGAGCCAGCAGGCGAAGGAGCAGATGGTGGGCGTGGCGCGGCGGCTGGTGGCGCTCGGTTTCGAGCTCCTCGCCACCGCGGGCACGGCCCGCGCCCTCGCCGCTGCGGGCATCCCGGTGGAGCCGGTCAAGAAGCTCCAGGAGGGGCATCCGAACCTGATCGATCACCTCATCGACGGCACGGTGCAGCTGATCTTCAACACGCCCCGGGGCAAGGGGGCGCGGACCGACGAGGGCCGCATCCGCGCCGCGAGCGTGCTCTACGGCGTGCCCTGCATCACCACGCTGCCGGCCGCGGAGGCCTGCGTGCGGGCGATGGAGGGCCTGCGCACCGAGCCGATGGGCGTGCAGCCGATCCAGGATCGGTTTCCGGACCCGGCCGCGGTGCGCTGACCGTCACCGCGCGGCGTCGAGAGGCACGAGGCGTAGACTCGGATCATGCCCCATCCGTTTCCCGCCCCGTCGCCGCCGCCACGGCCGCTGCCAGCCCCGACGCTCGACGAGCCGCCGCGGCTGACGGCGCGCACCCTCGAGGGCCTGGAGTGGGTGCTCGCCCGGGAGCTCGAGTCCCTCGGGGCGAGCGACCTGAGGATCGGCCGGCGCACGATCGAGTTCTCGCCGTCGCCCGGGGCTGAAAAAGAAACGCTCTATCGCGCCGTGCTCGAGAGCCGCACGGCGATCCGCGTGCTCGAGCCGCTGGGCCGGTTTCGCGTCGATTCACCTGAATCGCTGTATCGGGCGCTCGGGGAGGTCGACTGGACGGAGCAACTGAAGGTGTCGGACACGCTGCGGGTCGATGCGGCGATCCACGACACGTTCACCACGCACTCGCTCTACGCGGTCCAGATCGTGAAGGACGCGGTCGTGGACCAGCTGCGCACGCCGAGCGGGAAGCGGCCGAGCGTCCAGCTGCGCGGGGCGACGCTCCGGCTCGCGCTGCACCTCGTGGGCGACGTGGCCACGATCTTCCGCGACGCGGCCGGCCGGTCGCTGCATCAGCGCGGCTGGCGGATGGGCGAGGTGGAGGCGCCGCTCTCGGAGGTGCTCGCCGCCGGGATCCTGGCGATCGCCGGCTGGTGGCGGCCGGATTCGCGTGACGCACCTTCCACCGGCGAGCCGGTGCTCGACCCGATGTGCGGCTCGGGCACGTTCGTGATCGAGGCGGCGACGATCGCCGCGGGAATGGCTTCCGGGCTGTGGCGGGCGCGTCGCAGGGCGCATGGGTTCTTCCGGTTCCGCGACTGCGACAAGGCGCTCGCCGACCGGCTCGTGGCGGAGCTCGAGTCGCGTGTCGGTGATCCCGCGTCCATGTTCTCCGCGAGCGACCTCGATCCGCGGGCCGCGGAGGCCGCGCGGGCCTGCGCCGAGGCGGCCGGCGTGGCCCGGTTCATCGCGATCGAAACCAAGCACTTCGAGGAGGTGCGGCCGGAGGGGCCGCCCGGCCTCGTCGTCACGAACCCTCCCTACGGCGAGCGGCTCGCGCTGCCGCGGGCGGGCGCGCTCTTCCGCCGGCTCGGCGACTGGCTCGTGCAGCGGTGCGGCGGCTGGCGGGCGGCGATCCTCGCGCCCGACACGCCCGCCGCCGGCCACCTCGGCCTGCGCCCCGCGCACCGCCTTCCGCTCATGAACGGCCCGATCGCCTGCCGCCTCCTCGAAGTGGAAATCAAAGACCGGTCCCTTCCATCTCCGTCCCAACCCCCGGTCGAAGGCCGGAAAGTTGACACCGCCAGCGCCAGCGCAGGCGAAACCGCCGCCAGCCGGGATCGGTGCGAGGATGGCGAGCGTGCGGATCGAGCGCAGCGAGAGTCGCAGCGAGACAACTCGTACCGTCCCGGCGCCGTCGGCGCGAGCGGCGATCGGTGCGAGGATGGCGAGCGTGCGGATCGAGCGCAGCGAGAGTCGCAGCGAGACGACTCGTATCGTCCCGCCGCCGTCGGCGCCAGCGGCGATCGGTGCGAGGATGGCGAGCGTGCGGATCGAGCGCAGCGAGAGTCGCAGCGAGACGACTCGTACCGTCCCGGCGCCGTCGGCGCCAGTGGCGATCGGTGCGAGGATGGCGAGCGTGCGGATCGAGCGCAGCGAGAGTCGCAGCGAGACGACTCGTATCGTCCCGCCGCCGTCGGCGCCAGCGGCCCCGCGACAGCAGCGTCACCACCCGGCCGACCGCCCGCGCGCACGACCACCGACCAGATCGGCGACTTCCGCCGCCGGCTCGCCAAGCGGTTCAAGCACCTCGCGAAGTGGGCCCGCCGCCAGGGGATCGAGGCGTTTCGCGTCTACGACCGCGACATCCCCGAGATTCCCCTCGTGATCGACTGGTACGCCGGCTGGCTGCACGCGGCCGAATACGAGCGGCCGCACGAGCGCACCGAGATCGAACACGACGTGTGGCTCGACAGGATGATCGAGGCGGCGGCGCTCGAACTGGGCGTGCCGCTCGACCGGACGTTCCTCAAGGTGCGGAAGCGGCAACGGGCCGGCGGGCAGTACGAGAAGGTCGATGCCCGCCGCGCGGTGCTCTCCGTGAAGGAGGGTGGGCTGGAGTTCGAGGTGAACCTGTCGGACTATCTCGACACGGGCCTGTTTCTCGACCACCGGCAGACGCGGGGGCTGGTGCGCGCCGAGGCGAAGGGAAAACGATTCCTCAACCTGTTCTGCTACACGGGCAGTTTCTCCGTGTATGCCGCGGCCGGCGGCGCCGCCGAGACGACGAGCGTCGATCTTTCCAACACGTATCTCGACTGGACGCGGACGAACCTCGCGCAGAACGGCTTCAAGGACGCCGGTCGGCACCGCACGGTGCGCGACGAGGCGCGGGCCTTCGTCGAGCATCGCGCGCGGCGCGGCGACCCGCCGTTCGACCTCGTCGTCTGCGACCCGCCGACGTTTTCCCGCTCGGCGAGGAGCGAGACGCCGTGGGACGTGGAGCGCGACCACGCCGGGCTCCTCGAACTCGTCGCGGAGAACCTCGCGCCGGGCGGCGTCGTCTACTTCTCCACGAACTTCCGCCGGTTCCACCTCGCCGAGGAGCCGCTCGCCAAGTTCTTCACGATCCGCGAGATCACGCGGCAGACGATTCCCGAGGACTTCCGCAACGAGCGCATCCACCGCGCGTGGCGGCTGGTGAAGTCGCCGGCGGTTTGACGGGCTTTTCCCCGCGGTCTTACATTCGCACACCATGAGCAACAGGCTGTTCGGCGCTTCCGTCCTCCTGATGGTGGCCGTCTTCGGCGGCTGCCGGCCGGCGGATCCCTCCGTCGTGAAGATCGTCTCGAGCCTGCCGCGGACGGGCTCCGCGAAGCAGCAGTCCGACACGATCGTGGGCGGGATCCGGATGGCGATCGAGGAGGCGGGCGGAAAGGCGGGGCCGTTCCGCGTCGAATATCTCGATCTCGACGACTCGACCGCCGCCGCAGGGCAGTGGACGAGCGAGGCCGAGGCCGCCAACGCCCGCCGCGCCCTCCAGGATCCCGACGTCGTCGCCTACATCGGCACGTTCAACTCGGGCGCCGCCAAGGTCTCGATGCCGATTTTGAACCTCGGCGACCTGCTCATGATCTCGCCGGCCAACACGGCGGTCGGCCTCACCAAGCCGGGCCTCGGCGCGCCCGGCGAGCCGGAGGTCTACCGCCCCACCGGCCGGCTCAACTACACGCGGGTCGTGCCCGCCGACGACCTCCAGGGGCCGCTCTCGGCCGACTGGGCGAAGCGCCGCGGCGTGAGGAAGGTGTACATCCTCGACGACAACGAGGTGTATGGCAAAGGCATCGCGGACCTGTTCGACGAACGCTGCCGCGAGATCGGCATCGAGGTGCTCGGCCACGACTCGATCGACGCCAAGGCGCAGGAGTTCAAGTCGCTGATGGCGAGCGTGAAGGCCGCCGGCCCCGATCTCGTCTACTTCGGCGGCACGACGCAGAGCAAGGGGGGGCAGTTGGCCAAGGACATGGCGAGCGCCGGAATCCAGGCCCTGCTGATGGTGCCCGACGGCTGCCGCGAGCAGGTGTTCATCGACTCCGCCGGTGCCGCGAATCTCGAGGGCCGGTGCTTCGTGACGTTCGGCGGCCTGCCTCCCGAGAAGCTCACCGGCAAGGGGGCCGAGTTCGTGGAACGATACAAAACGAAACACGGCGAACTGCCCGAGGCATACGCCGTGTACGGCTACGAGGCGGCCTGCGTGGCGCTGCGGGCGATCCGCGACGCGGGCGTCAAGGACCGCCGGGCGATCACCGACGCGGCGCTCGCTCTCGACGACTTCGACGGCGCCCTCGGCGACTGGGGCTTCGACGAGAACGGCGACACGACGATGCGCACGCTCACGGTGAGCGCCGTGCGCGGCGGGAAATTCGCGTTCGAGGAAGTGCTCGACGCGAACGCGCCCGATGCGGGCTCCGCCCGCGCGGACGCCCGGTAGCCTGGACTTAGTCGCAAACTTAGTTTAGTATGAAGGCATGCGTGCGACGCGGCTGAACATGCATGACGCGAAAACCCACCTCTCGCGACATCTCGCCGGGATGAAGCCCGACGACCGTCTGATCATCTGCAACCGCAACCGCCCGGTCGCGGAAGTCCGCCTGCTGCCGCAGTCCCGCCCGAAGCCGCGGAAATTCGGCGTTGCGCGCGGGCAGTTCCGTGTCTCGGCGGAGTTCTTCGAGCCGTTGCCCGACGCCGTGCTGGCCGGCTTCGAGGGGCGTGGATGAAACTGCTTCTCGACACCCACGCCTTCCTCTGGATGATCACGGACGACGCAGCCCTGTCGGCGGCCGCCCGTCAGGCTCTCGTGGCCGATGACAACGAAGTCTGGCTGAGTTCCGCTTCGGCCTGGGAGATCGCCATCAAGTACTCGCTCGGCAAACTCCCGCTCCCCGAAGAGCCGGACCGCTACGTGCCGAGGATGCGGGAACGGTCCGGCGTTGCCCTGCTGCCGATCGGCGAGGCCGAAGTATGCCAGATTCACCGGCTGCCGCCGGTGCACCGCGATCCGTTCGACCGGGTGCTCGTGGCCCAGGCGAACTGTCATGGCATGGTGATCGTGACCGACGATCCCGCCATCGGCCGCTATCCCGTGCAAACCCTGTGGTGAGGCGGCGACCGTGCAGTTCTTCCTCCAGCAGTGCCTGATCGGGCTCACCAACGGCGCGCTCATCGCGCTGGTGGCGCTCGGCTACACGATGGTCTACGGGATCATCGGCCTGATCAACTTCGCCCACGGCGACCTGATCATGCTCGGCGCGTGCCTGGCGCTTTCGCTCGTGGCGGCGCTCGGGC
>RGVT01000125.1 GCA_010027105.1 Planctomycetia bacterium | reverse complement strand
CTCGCTGGGCCGGGGCGGCCCACGCTCGTCGAGCGTTCGCCGACTCCCCCTTCGCCTTGCTCTTTCATCTTCGCCTTGCTCTTTCATCTTCGCCTTGCTCTTTCATGGTGATGTACCTGAGTACGGGAGCCCGAAGCCGGGCCGCGTGCGAACGCCCGTGGCAGCGTGTCATGACGCCGGCTCGAGGCCGCGGAGGGTGCCGGTGGAGGATGCGAAGCGGTCGGTCTCGAGGCCGAGGCGCTGGAGCATGCTGACGTAGAGATTGGCCAGCGGCGGGTGATTCGCCGGGTCGAAGGCGAGGTGGCCGGCGTGGCGGAAGCCGCCGCCGGCGAGGAGGATCGGCAGGTTCGTGTTGGAGTGGCTGTTGGCGTTGCCCAGGCACGAGCCGAAGAGCACCATCGTGTGGTCGAGGAGCGTCCCGCCCCCTTCGCGCACCTCCGCGAGGCCGCCGAGCAGTTCGGCGAGCGCACTGAACTGGGCCGCCTCGAGCGTCTGCAGCTCCTCGATCATCTCGGGGCGATTGCCGTGGTGGGTGAGCGCGTGGGTCTCGTGGGCCACGCCCGGGGCCCGCGGCACCCACACGGCGGGGTTCACGAACATCGTCACGACGCGGGTGGAGTCGGTCTCGAAGGCGAGGCGGGCCATCTGCCCCATGAGGGTCAGGAGCGTGAAGAACTCCTGCTCCGGCTGCTCGGGAGGCGGCGGCAGTTTCGGCTTCGGCCTGCGGCGCCGCTCCCACGTCTCCGCCTTCTGCATCTGCTGCTCGACCTCGCGGACGGCCGTGAAATACCGTTCGAGCCGGGCCCGGTCGGCGGCGGTGAGCGAGCGGTCGAGCCGCCGGGCGGAGAAGCCGACGAAGTCGAGGACGCTGCGGCCGGTCCCGAGCTCCGCGATCCGCTCGGCCGTCTCGCGGGCGTCTCCCTGGAGGAACATCCTCCGATAGAGCGCGGCCGGGCTGCGTTCGCCCGGCAGCGGTGCGCCGCTTCTCGTGAACGAGAGGCTCGCCGTGCCGTGGGCCGCCACCGTGAGCGGCAGCGAGGCGAACCGCGTCCGGCCCCCGAGCGCCTCGGCGGCCACCTGGTCGAGCGAGATCGTGTTCCTGAAGCTGCCGCTGGCCGGGTGCGGCGCGCCCGTCAGGAAGCAGATGTCGGCCGCGTGGCCGCCGTCGACGAGCGGGTGGGCGAGCCCCGAGAAGACGGTGAACCGGTCGCGGAACGCCGCGAGGCGTGCGAGATACGGGGAGGGCTCGTAGTCGGGCCCGGCGGCCCGGGGGAAGAAACAGTGCGGCAGGAGCCCCATCGTGGTCTCGATCGCGAGCAGCCGGCGCGGCGGGGCGTCGTCCTCGCGGGCCGCTCCCCGGGCGGCGAACGTCTCGAGCCACGGCAGCGACACGGCCACGCCCGCGCCGCGCAACAGCGCCCGGCGCGAGATCCCGCGCGGCGGTCGGGGAGCGTGGTTCATTGTTCGAGAAACAGCCGGCTCATGACGACCTCGTGCACGAGCGTGCGCACGCCGTGGTCGCCCGCGGCGGCGCGGTCGACGATGGCGTCGAGTTCCAGCCGGTCGGCGGCCCCGCCGTCGGCCCCGGTGGCATACACGACGAGCTGCCGGGCGAGCGTTCGGGCGAGCCGGCGCGGGTCGGCGGCGAGGAGCGCCCGGAACTCGGCGAACGAGCCGAAGGGGCGGCCGTCGGCGAGCGTGCCCGAGGCGTCGATCGGCCCGCCGGCGGCCGCTCCGGGGGCGTCGGGTCCGCTCGCGAGCAGCCGGTAGGTGTCGCGCCAGCCGCCGATCACGTCGAAGTTCTCGAGCGCGAAGCCCGGCGGATCGATGTCGGCGTGGCAGGCGGCGCAGCTCGAGTCGGCCGCGTGCGCGGCGAGCTGTTCGCGGATCGACACGCTTCCGCGCACGTCGGCGTCGACGGCCGGCACGTTCGGCGGCGGCGGCTCCGGCGGGTCGTCGAGGATCTCGCGCAGGACCCACGCGCCGCGCTTCACCGGCGAGGTCACCGTGCCGTTGGCCGTCACCTTGAGCACGCTCGCCTGGCCGAGGAGGCCGCCCCGCGGCGAGCCGGGCGGCAGCGGCACGCGCCGCAGCGCAACGCCGTGGATCCCGGACGCGCCGTCGAGCCCGTAGTGCCCGGCGAGCCGCTGGTTCACGAGCGCGAAGTCGGCGCTCACGAGCGCGGCCGCCGGCAGATCGCGGGCGAGCAGTTCCGTGAAGAACGCCCGCGTCTCGGCGAGCATCGAGTCGCGGAGGTGGGGGCTGAATTCCGGATGGAGCGTGGCGTCGGGCGTGGTGGCGTCGATGTCGCGGAGGTCGAGCCACTCGTCGAGGAAGTGCTCGACGAACCGCCGCGACTTCGGATCGTCGAGGAGCCGGTCGACCTCGGCCCGGAGCACGGCGGGGTCGCGGAGCGTGGCGAGCCGGTCGTCGGGGAGCGAGTCCCAGAGAAACGACGCCAGCCGCGCGGCCAGCTGCCAGTCGTCGAGCGGGCCGGGCGGGCCGCCGAGGGAGAGGAACTCGGGCGCGCAGAGGGCCGCCTGCTCCGCGGCGCGGAGCGCGGCGTCGGGCGGGTCGCCGGCCTTCAGGCGGCGGGCGACGAGGCCGGCGTAGGCGGCGATCTCGGCGGAGCCGGCGGGCCGGCGGAAGGCCCGCCCGAGGAATGCGGCGAGCACCTGCTTCACGTCGGGCGCCGGCGTCGACCCATACAGCAGCCGGTGGCCGGCGGGGGGCCACGTGTCGTACAGCGGTCCCTCCACGTCGACGCGGTCGATCGCCACGCCCGGCCCGACGTACTCCGCCGCCCTGCCAGGCCGCTCGTAGACCCGCGCCGGGGGGAGCGAGGCGGCCGTGAACAGGAGCTTTTCGCCGGCCTCGAGCCAGGCCTCGACGACGTGTGTCCGCGGCTCGAGCGGCGGCGCGTCGAGCGTGGCGAGGAGCCTGTCATTGGCGTGGAGCGTCACGGCCTCGGGGGCCGGCGGCCGTTCGACCGTCCCCTTGTTCCAGCGAAAGCTCCAGACCGAGATTGCGAGCCGGTAGCGGCCGGTCCGCGGCGCCGTGAACGTGGTGAAGAACAGCGCGAAGTGGTCGGTCGGGCCCTGACGGCGGAAGACGCCGACCGAGTGGGGATAGGGAAACAGCCCGATGCCCTCGTAGTAGGAGAGCGGGTGGGGGAGCGGCCCGCGCACGAGCGGCAGCGCGTCGACGTCGTAGCGGCCGGCGCGGAGGAACACGGCGTCCCCCTCGAGGAGCGCGAGCTTGAAAACCTCCTGGCCGCCGGGCAGGAGCCGGGCGACCACGGGCCGCGGCGGCGCGGCCTCGCGGACGGTGGCGGCCCGCAGGGCGAATCCCGCTGCGTCATGCCAGGCGGCGACGTGCACCGGCGACACGTCGAGCGAGTCGGCGCAGCGGTCGAAGCCGTGGGCGCGGCCGTCCTCGGGGAGCATGTCGCGCACGGTGAGGCCGGGAAGGTCGAGGAGGTCGCGGAGCGAGTGCTCGAACTCGCGCCGCGTGAGCCGGCGGCGGGGCGCACGGGCCTGGCGCGGGCCGGTCTCCCGCTCGTCGGCCGCGGACTGTAGCGCGAGCGCGGCCACCGCGCAGGCCGCCAGGCTCCACACCGCCGCGCGTGATCGGATCATGCCGCGTTTCTCCTCCGCCTCCCGGCACCTACCAGGGAAATCGGCGTTTGCGGGAGGATGGTCCGCCCGCGGCCGTCGTCATCGCGCCAGCCGGCAAACTCGCCGCACCTTGCGGCCTTTTTCCTTTCCGGGTCGGCAGCCGTACGATTCGCCGTTGGGTCGTGACGCAGGAATTCGCGTCGCGACGGTCGCGAGGGCAGCACGCCGGAATTCGATCCGAACCGGTGGCACCCATGCTCAATCGCAGCGCCGTGGTGGTGGGGCACGAGCCGGCCTTCTACGGCTGGCTGAAGTCGTCGGGCATCGACGAGCGGACGCTCGCCGAGCGGCGGGAGATCACCGACCGGGTGGTCTACCTGATCCCGGCCTGCCACTTTCCCGAGGAGGCCGAGGAGGTGGTGCAGGACATCTTCGAGGAGATCTTCCGGCGTGAACTCGCGGCCTGGCAGCCCGACGAGAAGGCGTGGCCCGACACGTCCGACTTCGATCTCTTCACGCGCTGGTTCACCGTCGACGCTCTCGCCGTGGTCGACGACGCGGGCCGGGGCCGGATCGAGGAGGAGGAGAAGCCGTAGCGGGCGCCGGGGGACGCCGCGTGCAAACTGCCCTGTCGCGCGTGGCGTTCCGCGGGCTATTCTCCTCCGGTTCCCGGAGCGACCTCGCGTGCCGCCATCGAACCCGTGCAGAAGCCGCTGGCCGCTCACAGTGCTCGTGTGGCTGGCGGTCGCTCTGGCCGCGGCCCCCGTGCGGGCCGGCCAGGCCCCCGGTGAGGGTGACGTCGACCTGGCCGGCAGTCGGGCCTACGTGTTCGTCGGCAAGACGGGCCTTGGCCACGATCACGCCGTCGTGGGCGCGCTCCAGGCGGGTCGGATCCGGCTCGGGGCCACCGCGGAGGCCGGCGTGCTCGTGTTCGACCTGCGCACGTTCCAAGCCGACACGCCCGAGGCGCGCAAGCTCCTCGGCCTCGCCGGTGAAACCGATCCCGGCACGCGGAAACAGGTCGACGACAACATGCTCGGGCCTGCCGTGCTCGACGTGGCCCGGCATCCGACGGCCACGTTCACGATCCACTCGGCGCTGCCGGCGGCGCGGCCGGCCGCGGCCGGCAAGACGGCCTACGACCTCGTCGGCGGCTTCACGCTCCACGGAGTCACCCGGCCCGCGACGATCAGGGCCGAGGCGGAGTCGGTCGGGCCGGTCGTGCGGCTGTGGGGAGGGTTCTCCATCCGGCAGACCGACTTCGGCATGAAGCCGTTCTCGAAACTCGGCGGTGTCGTCGGCGTGGCCGACGAGCTCAAAATCTTCGGTGACATCCGGATCATGGCGGGGGCGGCCCGATGATCGCCGTGCCGCCCACCGCCGAGCCCACCGAGAAGGCCGCGATCCGCAGCCACTACGACCTGGCCACGCCGTTCTACCGGCTCGTCTGGGGGCCGCACATCCACCATGGGTTGTGGTCGGAGGACGACGCGGCCCGGGAAGTGCCCGCGGCCACTCCGCGGGCGGCGCAGGAGGCGCTCACCGACACGCTCGCGGCGCTCGCCGCGGTCGAGGGTGGCGGACGGGTGCTCGACGTGGGCTGCGGCATGGGCGGCTCGTCGATCCGGCTCGCCCGGCGGAGAGGGTGCCACGTCACCGGAATCACGCTCAGCGGCGTGCAGCGACGCTGGGCCGCGACCGTCGCCCGGCTGCAGGGCGTGGGCGGCCTGACCACTTTCTTGCAGGCCGACGCGGAGACGGTTGACTTCCCGCGGGGGGCGTTCGACGTCGTGTGGAGCATCGAGTGCACCGAGCACCTGTTCGACAAGCCGGCCTTCTTCCGCCGGGCGGCCGACTGGCTCGCGCCGGGCGGCCGCATGGCGCTCTGTGCCTGGCTGGCCGCGGAAGATGCCGAGCGGCCGGAGAAGCGCGGGCAGGTGGAGTCCGTGTGCGACGCCTTCCTCTGTCCGTCGCTCGGATCGTTCGGCGACTACCGCCGGTGGCTGACTCTCGCCGGCCTGGAGGTCGTGCGGGAGGACGATTGGACCCGGCGCGTGGAACGCACGTGGGAAGTGTGCGCGGCCCGCGTGCGCCGGCTGGGGCTGCACGGGCTCGCCCGGCTCGTCGATCGGCGGCAGGCCCGGTTCGCCGAACACTTCACCACCCTGCTCGACGCCTACCGGTCGGGGGCCATGCAGTATGGCTGCATCGTGGCCCGGCTGGCCTGACGCCGCGCCGGTTCGATACGGGAGCGCACGGATGCGACGCACGGCGGGAATCCTCTTCGGCCTCGCCGCGCACGCCCTGTTCGCGGTCACGGTGTGGCACCTGTTCTGGTTTTTGAAGGGGGAAGCGCGCGCCGCGGCCCACGACCCGGCCCCCGTGTCGGCCGCGGCGTTCGACCTCGGCCTCGCACTCTTCTTCGCGGTCCCCCACAGCCTGTTTCTCGTGCCCGCGGTGCGGACGTGGATCGTGGGCCGCGGCCTGGCCGCGCCCCTCTACGGCTGCTTCTACTGCGTCGTCACCTGCGCGGCCCTGCTCACCACGATCCTCTGCTGGCGGACGGTCGACGTCGTGCTCTGGCGCTGGCCGGCACCGCTGGATCGCGCGGTGCAGTGGTGCTTCATCGGATCGTGGGCCGGGCTCGTCTACAGCCTGCACCTCACCGGCCTCGGCTGGCAGACCGGGCTCACGCCGTGGTGGCACTGGGCCCGCGGGCTCCCGCAGCCGCGGCGCGTGTTCGCGGAGCACGGGGCCTACCGGTTCCTGCGGCATCCGGTGTACATGAGTTTTTTGGGACTGATCTGGTTCGTCCCCGTCGTCACGCTCGACCGCGGTGTCCTGATCGCGGCCTGGACGGCCTACATTTTCGTGGGCAGCGTGCTCAAGGATCGCCGGCTCGTGCGGTTCATCGGCGCGGCCTACCGCGACTACCAGGCCCGGGTGCCGGGCTACCCCGGGATGCCGGCCGGGCCGCTGGCCCGCGTGCGCTGACCGTATACTTGCCCGCGGTCGCCGCCCCGCCCCGCCCCGTGAGCCCGCCATGCCCTGGTCGTTTTCCCGGTCGCGCGCGGCTGAATTGATGGACGACCCCCGGCTCGGGGAGGCGGAGCACCTGCACGCCCTCTCGGCCCTCGGGCGGATCAATGCCGTGTCGCGCACGGCCGCCCGACTGGCCGACGAGGTGCGGAGGATGCTGCCGAATGGCTGCGGCGCGGGGCGGCAGCTGATGGTCGTCGACGTGGCGAGCGGCGGCGGCGACGTGACGATCGGCGTGGCGCGGCGGCTCCGGGGCGCGGGCGGGCCGCACGGGCAGGTCGACGTCGTCGGCATCGACGTGAGCGCCCGTGCCGTGGAGCGGTCGCGCCGGGCGGCCGCCGGCCGAGGAGTCGAGGCGGCGTTCGCCGTGTGCGACGTGCTCGGCCGGGGGTGCCCCCCCTGCGACGTCGCCGTGAGTTCGCTCTTCCTGCACCATCTCGACGACGCCGACGCCGTCGGCCTGCTGCGGGCCATGGCGGAGGCGGCGCGAATCGGCCTCGTCGTGTCGGACCTCGTCCGCAGCCGCCTGGGGCTCGGCCTGGCGGTGGTCGGCACCGCGCTCCTCTCGACGTCGCGGGTGGCCCGCGTCGACGGCCCGCTGTCGGTGCGGGCGGCGCGGACGCCGGCCGAATACCGCCGGTTGTGTGTTGCGGCGGGGCTCCCCTCCGCCACGATCCGGCGCGTCTGGCCGGAGCGGGTGCTGATACGCTGGCGGCGGCCGGGCACGGAGGCCGCGCGATGATCGCCCACGCCGCCGCCGATGCGGTTTCACTCGCGGGCACGCTCACCCCGACCACGACCGCCTGCCAGGGCGTCGCGGCGGCCGCGGCCGCGGTGAGCGTGCCCGCGAGTGAAACCGCATCGGCGGCGGCGTGGGCGATCATCGCGCGGCCTCCGTGCCC
>RGVT01000124.1 GCA_010027105.1 Planctomycetia bacterium | reverse complement strand
CGCGGCTCGTGATCGCCGCCGGATTCGCCGGGGCGCTCGCGGACGACCTCGCCCGGGGCGAAATCGTCTGCCCATGGCGCGCCGCGAGGGTGGGCGAGGAGTCGATCGATCTCGTCGGTCTGGAGACGGCCCCGGCCCGCCGCCCACTCGGTATCCTTTCCGTCGACCGGGTCGTGTGCTCGGCCGACGAGAAGCGCCGGCTCGGCCGCGAGGCCGCGGCCGACCTCGTCGACATGGAGACGTGGGCGGTGGCCCGAGAGGCACGCGACGCTGGCCTGCCGTGCGCGTGCCTGCGGGTGGTGTCGGACACGGCCGACGAGGAACTTCCGAGGGAGGTCGCCCGGCTCGCCGAGGCCGCGTCGCCGTGGAGGAGGCTCGGGCTGGCGCTCGGCACGCTGGGCCGCCGCCCCGCCGCCGTGGGCGACCTGTGGCGGCTCTGGGAGCAGGCCGTCGTCGATTCCCGCTCACTCGCCGACGCACTCGAGCGCGGCATCGCCGCGCTGCCCCCTACGCCCCCGTGAGCAGCCTGGCGAGGAGGGCGCGGGGCAGGTCGGGCGTGAGCACCGGCTGCGGCCGACCGCACCACTCGAGCACCGCCTCGGCGGCGCGCCGACCGCTGCGGACGGCTCCCTCCATCGTGGAGGGCCAGCCGGTGGCCGTCCAATCGCCCGCCAGGAACAGGTTCGGCACGCGGGTCGCGGCCGCGGGACGCGCCACCTCGACGCCGGGCCGCACGGAGAGCACCGCGGTCGGATCGGTGACGATCCTCGACCCGACGAGGCGGGCGGATCGGGCCGCCGGAAAGACGTCGCGGACCTCGTCCACGACGGTGTCGAGCAGCCCGTCGCGATCCCCTCCCAGAAGTCCGCGCGACGCGCTGATCACCACCTGGCAGTAGCCGCGGCCGGCCGACCCTTCGCCGCGGAACACCCACTGCGACACCCGCCCCACGAGCACCGCGTGGGGCAGGTCGACGACGTCGCGGTCGAACCACAGGTGCACCGCGGTGATCGGCGATCCGGCCAGCCGCTCGTCGGCCGGAGGCACGAGGTCGGGCACGAGACGGGCCGCCTGCCTCCAGGGCACCGCCACGATCGCGGCGGCGCAGGGCAGGGTGTCGCGGCCGCACGAGACTCCGCGCACTGCCCCGGCAGGATCACGATCGAGACCGGTGACGGCGGCACCGGTGCGGATCTCGACCCCGCATCGCCCCAGCCACGCCGCGAGCCGCACGCCGAACAGGCCGCCGAGCGGCTCGAGCGGCACGTACAGGTCGGCCGCGTCCCGGTGGGCCAGGAAAGCGTCGGCCACCACCTTCCGGGCGGCCGGCACGCTGACGAGGTCGATCGACTCGCCGAGCGCGCTTTCGAGCACCGGCCGCCAGAAGAGCTCCACGACTCGCCGTGGCTGGCCGTGGCCGCGCAGCCACGCCGCGGCCGACCGCCCGGCCGGATCATCGCCGTCCCGGCACCGGGCGAGTCGCATCATGCCGATACCGAGCACGACCTTCTCGACGAGTGAAAAATGCCTGAGCGCGAAGAGCAGGGGGGCGAGGTGCAGTGGGGCGGGCAGCCTCGCCGACGGCGTGCACGCCGCCCGCGATCCGTCGGGGCCGACGAACCACAGCGTGCGATCGCGCCGCAGGGCGTCGGCGAGCCCTGCCGTGCGGCAGAGGTCGAGGAAGTTGGTGCAGCACCCCATGGCCACGTGCTGGCAGGCGTCGACGAGCCCGCCGGCCGCGGGATCCTCGAACGAGGCTGCCCGGCCGCCACAGCGGCGCCGCGCCTCGAAGAGCGTCACCGGGATGCCGCGCTCGGCGAGAGCAGCGGCGGCGGCGAGCCCGGACAGGCCGCCCCCCACGACGGCGATCCGCGGCGCCGAACCAGCGTGACGGTGTTCCACCGCGCTGCTCATGGCCGCGGCCCCAGGAAGACACCGGCGATCGTCTTCGCCAGCAGCGTCGCCCGCGCGGGCCGCACCCGCCGGGTCACGACCGAGTCGCCGGCTCGGCGGACCGCGGCGAACAGCGCACCGTAGGCTGCGAACATCGCCCGAAAGACGATCCGGCCGTCGGTCGAGAGCAGCCGGTCGAGCTGCGCTGCCGCACGGAACCTGGCGGCGGTGCGCTCGACGTAGAGCTGCACGACGCGAGCCACCTCGGGGCAGGTCTGGCCGGCGTTCAGACGGGCGGGGTCGCATCCGCAGGCGACGAGATCCTCATGGGCGAGGTAGAGCCGACCGCGGGCACGGTCCTCGGAGATGTCGCGGAGGATGTTCGTGAGCTGGAAGGCCAGGCCGCAGGCGTGGGCCGCGGGCAGCGCTTCGGCGGAGAGGAAACCCCAGATGTGGATGGCGGCGATGCCGACGGCGCTCGCCACCCGGCGGCAGTATTCCTCGAGGTCGGCGAACGTCTCGAAGCCGCGTCGGTGGAGGTCCATCCGCACGCCGGCGACGACGTCGAGCAGGCTCGCCTCGGGCACCCCGAACCGGCGCGCGGTGTCGCCCACCGCACGAAGCACGGCATCGTCGACCGCATCCCCCCTGAGAGCGGCCCGAAGCCGGTGCTCGAAAAGGTCGAGTTCGGCAGCCGCCGCCCGCAGGTCGTGCGCGTCGTCGACGATGTCGTCGGCCCGGCGACAGAACGCATAGAGCGCCGTCGTGCCCCGGCGCTTCTCGGGTGGCAGGAGCCGGATCGGCAGGGCGAAACTCGAGCCCGCGCGCCGCAGCATCTCGGCACACGCGGCATGGTCGGCGGCGAGCGGCGTCATGGGCTCCTCGAGATCGCGGCGACCTGCAGATCGCACCATGCCCGGGCTGCGAGCGCGAGCTTCGTCCACCGCCCGACCCTGGGTCGGGCGCACAGCGTGTCGAACCCCTGCCGCTCGATCGCATCGGCCAGCGCCCGCCCCCCGGCCAGGAAGAGGCGGATCGCCGGCCGCAGCACCCGCGGCGCGAGGCCCACGAGCGGCGCGCCCTCGTCGAACGACCGCCGGGCCCAGGCCACCTCGTCGCGGAGGAGATTGCACAACGGCAGGGTCGCGTGTGCTCCGTCGAGTGCGGTCTCCGGGACCCCGTGCCGGTCGAGATCCTCCACCGGCAGGTAGACGCGACCCGCGAGCCGGTCGCGACGCACGTCCTGCCAGAAGTTGACGAGTTGCAGGGCCGTGCAGATCGAATCGGACATGGCCACGGCGTCCGCGCCACGGCAGCCCGCGAGGGCCAGCACGATCCGGCCGACGGGATTGGCCGACCGGCTGCAGTAGCTGAGCAGGGCGGCCCGGGTGGGATAGCGGACCGTCACGCCCCGGCGGTCGAATGCGGCATCCTCCTCGAACGCGGCGAGGAGATCCGAAAACGGATCGATCGCAAGCCCCGATTCCCGGATCGTATCCGCCAGGGCGATGTACACCGGATGGCTCGGTCGTCCGGAGAAGCAGTCCTCCAGCCCGCGCCGCCAGGCGGCCAGTGCCGCTACGGCCTCACCAGGAGAGGCGGCTTCATCGGCGAGATCGTCGCTCCACCGGGCGAAGGCGTAGACGTTCGCCAGATGCTGTCGCAGGGACGCGGGCACGAGCCGGGTGGCCACCGTGAAATTCTCGTAGTGCCACGCGGCCACGCGCCGGCAGAAGGTGCGGGCCGACGCGAGGTCGACGCCCGCGGGAGGCGGGGCCAGGCTCCAGGGCGGTGGGTCGCGGTCCTGGGCACACGGCCGCCGCGGTGAAGCGACGCTTGCCGGAGAGTCGTTCGCCATGGGCATCGTGTCTGATTCCCTGTCCGTATGCCGCCGATTACGATACGATCCGGTGCCGCGGTCCGATGCCGGGCGGCGGACCCATCGTAATGCTTTCCGTCGCCATCGGCGGGGCCGTCTCCAGCGGACCGGCTACCCCATGAAAATCCTCCTTGCCAGCCCCCGCGGCTTCTGTGCGGGCGTCAACATGGCGATCGAGACGCTGGAGACGGCGATCAGGCTCCACGGCACCCCCGTGTATGTCTACCACGAGATCGTCCACAACAAGCACGTGGTGGATCGGTTCGTGCGCGAGGGGGCGGTGTTCGTCGACCGCGTGGAGGACGTGCCGGAGGGTTGCGTTCTGCTGTTCTCCGCACACGGGGTCGCACCCGACGTGCGGCGGGTCTCCGCGGAGCGCCGGCTGCGGGCGATCGACGCCACCTGCCCGCTCGTCACGAAGGTGCACCTGGAGGCGATCAAGTATGCGAAGGCGGGCTATCGGATCGTGCTCATCGGCCACGAAGGGCACGACGAGGTGATCGGAACGATGGGGCAGGCGCCGGACGCCTTCACGCTCGTCGACAGCACCGAGGAGGTCGATGCGCTGCCGTTCGGCCCGACCGACAAGCTCGCCTATCTCACGCAGACCACGCTCTCTGTCGACGATGCGTCGCGGATCATCGAACGGCTCAGGCAGCGCTTTCCGCAGATCGTGGGCCCGCCGAAGGACGACATCTGCTACGCCACGCAGAATCGCCAGGAGGCGGTGCGCATCCTGTCGGAGGGAGCCGACATCGTGATCGTGCTCGGGAGTCAGAATAGTTCCAACAGCCAGCGGCTCGCCGAATTGGCCCGGGACAATGGGATTCATGCGTTTCTCATCGATGGCGCCAACGAGATCGACCCCGGCTGGTTCGAGGGAGACGAGACGGTCGTGATCACGGCCGGAGCGAGCGCACCGGAAAGCGTGGTGCAGGACTGCGTCGCGTGGCTGAAGGCCCGGTATGGAGCGACGGTGGAAGAGCGGACGATCCGGGAGGAGGAGGTCTATTTCCCGCTGCCGAAGGAACTTCGCGGAGCCGCTGGGGCAGTGAAGCTTCCCACGGCGTGAGCCGCCGCGATCAGCCATCCTGCGGTTGGGCGGGCGTCGGCAGAATCCGCTCGTGGAACTCGACGTCGAGCCAGCGGCCGAACTTGAAGCCGGCGTGGCGGATCGTGCCGGCCCGCCTGAATCCGAGGCGTTCGTGCAGGGCTACGCTGGCCCGGTTCGCGGCGTCGACCACACCCACCATCAGGTGATACTGCTGCCCGATCGCGGCCTCGACGAGTCGCTCGAGCAGCGCCGTGCCGATGCCCCGGCCCCGGTGGTCGCGGTGGACGTAGACCGAGTGCTCGATGGTGTACTTGTAGGCCGGGAACGAACGAAACGGGCCGTACGAGGCGAACCCCAGCAACTCGTCCGCTGCGTCGACCGCACCGATGACGGGGTAGCCACCCTCCGCCTTCGCCCGAAACCACGCCGCCATGCTTTCGCTGTCGCGCGGGTGGTATTCGTAGAGCGCGGTCGAGTTCACGATCGCCTCGTTGAGAATGTCGAGGATCGCGTCGCTATGTGCCTCTTCCCGGCACGCAATCAGTTTCACGCCGAATGATCCTCCGCTGAGGAAATGTCGAGTGTGCCCGTGACGCGTCCGCAATCGCGCGTCCCGCACCGTGCACCCTGCGGCATGCTATCCCGAGCCTGCTGCATCGCCCGGCTCGGCGGCCTGTCGCAAGAAGACCAATCGCCGCGCGACATGCGCGATCACCACGGCATGCACCCCGAGTGCGGCTCCGAAGCCGATACAGTGAGCCGCAAGCCCGTGTTCCAGCCCCACCTCCCACACGCACCAGCCGCCAACCGGCGCGAACAGGAAGACCGACGTGGCGAGCCCGGGGTTGTACTCCCGCAGGACTACGCCTTGGATGATGTGAACCAGCCCGTTCAGGAGCGTGAGGTATGCCGCAACGAGGCCCGCCGGCGGCGAGATGATCCACGCCAGGTACAAGCCGACGAGATCGACCAGCCATACACCCAGCGAATTCACCCAGAAGGTGGCGGCGGGGGTCAATGCCTCCCGGCCGCCCCCTATGCGATCGTTGACGTAGCGACGGAACCGATCCCCCAGGTGCTCTTCTGCCTGGTGGAGCATGTAGATCGGCAGCTGGACAAAAACCGATGCCATGGCGGTGCCGGCGAACGCCGCGAAGGGGGGAAGGACGGAAAGAAGAAAAAATGCCGCACACAGGACTGCGGCAGGCCACTGCCACTCGCATACCAACCACTTCCACATGCGGGTCATTGGAGCACTGCGCGGTCGTATCGCAACCCACCGAACGATTCCGATCAGCGGCTCGCGACCTTTGGACAATCCAGGCCTACCGACCTTATCGCGAGTTCGCTGCATCGCTTCGTTCTATCCGCTCTTGCCAAGCCGATGGGTCGCGGCCCCCAAACATGACGGCGAATACCACGATCATCTCGCCTTCGATACGGTAGTGGATGACATAAGGGAAGCGGCGGATGCGAAGGGATCCCACACCATACGCATCGACGCCGACCAACTGCGGATTCCGTTGAATCCTCGCAAGGTCCTCGGAGCACTGGACGACAAAGTCCGAGCCGAGACCTGCGGACCGCTCCTCGTACCACCTGCGCCCAGCATCGATATCTGCGACGACTTCGGGGCGATACCGAAGCACGAACTTCATCGACCGTCCCGCGGGCGATGAAGAACCTCGTCCCACGTGAGCAATCGCTCGGGCGACCGCTCATGGGCGGCGATGCGCCGCTGAAGTTCCGCCCGCTGCTCGGGAGAAACCGCGACGGGCGAGTCTGCCGGGATGCTGTCCCACAACGACTCGACCACGCGCAGCCGATCATGAATAGGCAGCGCTGTCAGTTCCAACAGTGTCTGGGCTAGGTCGACCATTTGATCATCCTACCAAAGATATGACGGGGAGGCTGATCAGCGGCGGCCCAAGTGATCCTCCACACCACCGAACGATGGCCGCCGTCTGATCCAGCGCCTGGCTCTGGTTACGTTGCGCCCGAGCCCACGGCAATCGGTCTTCGCGGTTGGAGCCTGACAACTCTTCTGTCGCCAGCAGCATCCTGCCGCTGCGCTTCTTTCACGATGTCATGGAGCCGGAAGCCAACACGGGCAGCCAGTTGCTCGCGAATGGCTCTCACTTCGGCAACGACCGGATCAGGCTCCATCGTCGATCTCCAGCAGTTCTTGGGGCGTGCAAATCACGGGCGGCTCGTACCCCATTTTACGACAAACGGACTCGATCCGCGGCCTGAGGGCGGGCTTGGCGATATGCCTGCAATTCCAGGTCAAGAGATACTCGACACCGTTGACGGCCGCGACTGCGATATGCAGGGCATCGGTGGCTGCTTGTGGTGGCAGGGGCACATCGTCGAGCAAGGCAGCCGCGAGCGATTCCGCATCGGCCGAGACCTCCAGAAGCGGCACGTCGGTCAATACGCGGAGATGCTCAGCCGCGGCGGCTGCGTCACCAGCGGAGCTGGCTGTCGCGTCAGCAGCATCATCTCGAGCTCCACGGCCGCTATCTCACCGCGGGATATGCGAATCGAGAAGTCATCGTCGAGCCAGACGACGGCATCGACATCCGCGGGGTCTGGCACGGCAGTCACGAAGCTACCATCAACAAGAAAACGCTTGGCAGACACGGCTCGCGCCAACTCGATCCAGCGTCGAAGCCGCAAAGCAAGGCGATGCCTTCGAGGGGTTGCCCCGCCAAAGCGAAACGTCACCTCGGC
>RGVT01000123.1 GCA_010027105.1 Planctomycetia bacterium | reverse complement strand
CGCCCCCCGCGCGACGCTCTGGAATCCGCGGGATCCGGCCGCGGTGTTGCGGATCGTGCCGCCGGTCAGGGGCGTCAACTGGGCGCAGCCGGCGACCCCGCTCGAGACGGCGCGGGCCGCGGCGGGAACGCTCGCGGTGGGCGCGGTGATCGAGGCCTTCGTGGCGGCTCCCGGTGCCGACGGGGCGGCGGCCGCCACGCAGCGGCATGTCGGGCGAGCGCCCTCGTCGCAGGCGGTCTGGGCCCGCGTCGGCCTCGCCGGGCTCGCGATCCTCGCCGCCACCCTCCTCCTCCAGGTGCGGGCCGGCGGTGCGGCGGCGCGGCGCCGGCGTGCCGGTGCGGTTCGAGCAACACCGTCCGGGCCGCCGTCACGCGGTGGGCGGTGAGGGGCCCTGCTCGGCCGCGGGCTCGCGACGCTCCGCCTCGAGCCGGGCGTGGATGTCGAGGAGTATCTCGGCCGCCTCGCCGAGGGCCGCGCTGCAGAAGGCGACGACCGCCCCTGCCGCCGCCGCCGCCACGCCATTGACGACGCCGCCGCCGACCCGTCCGCCGACGATGCCGGCGATCAGAAACGCCACCGCGGCCACGACGCCGACGAGAACGCTCAGCCCCGCTGCCACCGCGGCGAGGGGCACGACGAGCCGGAGGATCGGAAAGTGGCGGGGCATGACGTCGTCCGTTACTCTACCAAGCGGCGGACAGACATGCAGATAACGTACGAAGGAGCGCGGTCACATGTGGGAGTTGTTCGCTGCGTTCGCCCAGAGGCTGGAATGGGCGATGTATGGCACGATCACGGTGCCCGAAGCCATCCAGCAGCAGCTTGCGGCCAATTCAGCCGTTGCCGTGCCCGGGGTCAAGACGATCGTCAACTCGGGCTCGACGTGCATGTGCGACAAGGGGCTCGCGCCCTGTGCGGTGGCAATGGGTCTCCCGACGATCAAGACGTCGAAGGCTCCCGCCTTGAACGAATCCAGCGCTACGTTCTCTGTTTTACCGACCTTCGGGATGTGCACGTCGACGGCGAATCCGACGGTTTCCGCCGCGACATCGGCCGCAATGGGGGTGCTGACGCCGATGCCCTGCTTGCCCCAATTCATTCCCCCGTGGTCAGGCACGAGCACGACCGTGAATCTCTCCGGCGCTCCGGCAGTGAATGCCATGAGCAGTTTGAAGTGCTCGTTCGGGGGCACGATCAAGGTGACGGTCACTGCGAACCAGATCGTGAAGACGAGTTGAGCGGAGGATTCACGGGCCCGCACCGCCCGGGTTCTCCGCCGGCCGCACGGTGACCCGCGTCGGGTCCTCCGGGTCCACCATCACGTCGATCTCCGCGCCCGATGCAAAACCGCCGATCGCCAGCCGCGGCACGAGGTCGAGGCACGTGGCGGCGTAAGGCGGCCCCGCGGCCGGCGACACGGTGAGGCGGAATCTGACCAGGAACGACGTGCCGACGGTGACCCCGGTCTCCTCCATGGCGTCGATCCGGGCCCGCGCGGGCCGGCCGACGGTCGCCAGCCGCAGGCCCTCGGCCGCCGGCCGGAAGCGCCACAGGAAATGACCGACCAGCGTGGCGGTGAATCCGCCGGCGATCAGCGTGACGGCGACCGCAAGCGCGGGGTCGTCCGCAGCGACGATGCCGACCAGGCCGACGAGGCAGCAGGGCATGACGACGATCGTGAACGAGCCGGTCCAGCCGAGCACGCGGGCGTAGTAGGGAAGCAGCGGCAGCATCGGTTCAGGCGCCGGGGGTGGTGGTCTCGAGGGGCGGCGGCATCCAGCGCTCGGCGGCGAGCAGTTCGCGGTCGGTGCGGCGCACGTGTTTCAGCACGGCGCCCGTCCAGGTGGCGGCCGCCTCGTCGGCTCCATGCAGATTCGCGCCGGTGAGGTCGGCCCGCGCGAACGACGTGCCGTCGAGCCGTACGTGGGCGAGGTTCGCCCAGTCGAGTTTCGCACCGGTGAACGTCGTCCCGGTGAGATCCGCCTGCTGCCAGTTGGTGGCCGTGAGGGTCGCCCCGGAAAAGTCGGCCTGGCCGCAGCGGGCCTCTGCGAAACTCGCCCCGCGAAACAGCCCCTCGCCGCAGGCGGCCCCGGTCAGGTCGGCCGCGTCGAGGATGCAGCCCTCGGCCGCGGCGCGGCCGAGCGTCGCGCCGGCGAGGGTCGTCCCGCGCAGACTGCAGTGGGCGAGCGTAGCGCCCGAGAGGTCGGCCCCCGAGAGGTCGGCGGCGTCGAAGACGGAGCCGTGCAGGTCGAGCCCCGCAAGCTTGGCCCCGGCGAGCGCGACGCCGCGGAACGTGCAGGTGTCGAACACGCCGGCGTCGATCCCGGCCGGGTCGAACGCCAGGCCGTCGAACGACGTGCGGTGGAGCCGTGTCCGCCGCCAGGCGATTCCCGCGAGCGTCGCGGCGCGAAAGTCGCCCCACTCGAGCGTGGCGTTGCAGAAGTCGGCCCCCGTGAGGTCGGCCCCGGTGAAGACCGGGTGGTCGAGCGCGGCCGAGGCGAAGCTCGCCCCGGTGAGGCTCGACCCCTCGAACACGGTCTGCCCGAGCCGGCAGCGGTCGAAGCGGGCCCCGTCGAGCCGGCAGCGGACGAACGCCATCCCGCCGAGGTCGAGCCCCGAGAAGTCGGTGGCCGTGAAGTCGGCCTCCTCGTAGCGGGTGCGGGCGAGGTCGGCCCGGCGGAGCGCCGCCGGCTCGAACGTCGCCTTCGCGAGCGACGCACCGGCGAGCACGGCGCCCTCGAGCGACGCGGCCGAAAGCACCGCCGCGCCGAGCAGGCAGCCGGCGAGGTTCGCGCCGTCGCAGCGGGCCCCCGTGAGATCGCCCTCCCGCAGGTCGGCGTTCGACAGATCCGCCCCGGTGAGATCGGCCCCCGTAAACACGCCCTTGGCCAGGTTCGCCTGCTCGAACACCGTCGCTCGCAGGCTCGCCCGCACGAACGTCGAGCCACCGCCGACGAGTCTGCGGAACGAGCGGCCCGAGAGGTCGCAGCCGGTGAAGTCGCAGCGGCTGAGCCACCAGTCGTCGCAGTTCTCGGGCAGGACCGTGGCGCCGGAAAAGTCGCAGCCGGTGAACATCGTCTTGTGCTGCGTGAGGCCGGCGAGGTCGGCTCCTGAGAACCGGCAGTCGCCCACGATCGAATCCTCGAACCGTGCTTCCTGGAAGAGGCCTTCGCCGAAGTCGCAGCCGTCGATCATGCCGCGGCGAATCGTCGTGGCCGAAAGCACGAGCCCCGGGCACTGGCAGGCGTTGAGGGCGAGCGTGTCGCAGGTGCAGCCGGAGAGATGCAGGCCCGCGGCCGTCGTGGTGACGATCGCCACCTGGTCGAAGCGACAGTCGGCGAACGTCGCGCCGTCGAGCCTACAGCCGAGGATCGACCGCGTGATCGCGGCGCCGCTCCAGGCGGCCCGGGCGAGCGTGCCCCCCTGGAAGGCCGAGTGGTCGCAGACGAGCCCCTCGGCCCGGCAGCCGGAGAGGTCGCAGTCGGTGAACACCGTCCAGCCGAGGTTCGCCCCCGAGAGATCGCAGCCGGCGAACGACACCTGGTGGAGTGCCGCATGGCGGAGGTCGATGCCGGTGAGGTCGCGGCCCGAGAAATCCGCCCCCCGCACCATGCAGGCGGCGAGCGACCCGCCGCGGACGGCCATTGTGCCTGCTGCGGAGGCCTGCACGATCCGGCGCTGCACGCCCTCGTCGGGGGACGCGGGCACCGCGGGCTCGCCGGCGCTCATGCCCGCGCTCCTGCCCGGTCGGGCGCTGCGCGGACCGCGCCCGACACGTTGGCCCGGCCGAGGTTCGCCCCGCGGAAATCGGTGTCGACGAGGACGGCATTCCAGAGGCTGGCCGCGAACAGGTTCGCGCCGTCACACCGGGCACGGGACAGATCGGCCCGCGCGAGGCTCGCACGCAGGAGCCGCGACTCCGAGAGCACGGCGTCGACGAGCACGGCGTCGTCGAGCGTGGCGTCGGCGAGATGGCAGCGGTGGAACCGGGCGCCGCGGCCGAAGGCCTGCGTGAAGTTCGCCCGGTCGAGCATGGCCCCGCTGAAGTCGGCCCGGTCCACGACCGCGTCCTCCCACACCGATCCGGCGGCCCGTGCCAGCCGGAAACAGGCGGCGGCGAAGTCGGCGCCCTGCCCGGACCTCATGGCGGTGAGGTCGGCCGCCGAAAAGTCGGCACCGGCGGCATGCGCCCCGGCGAGCGAGGCGTTGCCAAGGTTCGCTGCGGCGAACCGCGCGGCGGTGAGCGTGGCCTCGGCGAAGTTCGCCCGTTCGAGCAGCGCGTTGTCGAATCGCGCCCGCTCCAGGTTCGCCCGCGAGAAGTCGGCCTGCGGCGCGATCACGTTTGAGAGATCGAGGCCGGCGAGATCGACATCGGCGAGCTTCGCGCCGGTCAGGTTCGCGCCGGCGAGCCTCGCGCCGGCGAGGGTCGCCGTCGTGAGGTCGGCTCCGGCGAGGTTCGCCCCCGAGAGGTCGGCCCGCGTGAAGTCGGCCCCAGTGAGATCGGCGTTCGTGAAGTCGGCCCCGGCGAGATTCGCCGCCACGAACCGCGCGTCGGCGGCGATCGCGTGGCGAAAGTCCACGCCGGCGAGGTCGAGTCCGGAACAATCGAACCCCGAGACGTCCATGTGCTCGAAGCCGTCTCGCCGGGCCGCCTCGGGATCGATCGGTTCTGCGGGATCGAGCGGCTCGCGGAGGGCCCACTTCGGCAGGGCGGCATCGATCTTCGCGGTGTTGGCGGCGAGTTCGGCGTCGAGCCGCTCGCGGAAGGCGATCAGCTCCTCCTGCTTGGCGATCGTCTGCTCGACGGCCGCCTGGAGCCGGCCGCCGAAGCCGGCAGGCTTCCGTTGCAGGCTGCCCTTGACCTGCTCGAGCATCTCGGCGAGTTGCTGCCGGAGCAACGCCGGCGAGGTGGGATCCTCGCTCGGGCCGGTCGCGGCCGCGAGGATCGCGTCGACTTTGGCCGGCGTCGGCCGGGCGAGCGCGAGAATCTGGTCGCGGGCCGCCTCGACCGTGGCCACCCTGTCGTCGTAGGTGGCCAGCGCGCCCGCGAGATCGGGCAGCTTCGATCCATCGCGGACGATCGACCGCTTCGCCTCCACGTCGGCCACCAGGGCGGCGAGCTGCTCGCGGACATGGGCGGGATACGTCATCCCGGCCCGGATCGAGTCCTTGATCCCGGCCTTCATGACCTCGGCCTCGGTTTGGGCCTGCTTCCGCGCGGCCAGCCGGGCAGCGGCATCCGGCGGCGGGGATGCGACCGGCATGCCCTCCTCGAGCCACGCGCGGTAGTGGGCCGGCGGCTGATCGACGGCGGCGAGCGGCTCGGCGAAGAGCAGCGCGGCGGCGACGTCGCGCAGGGCGAGCGACCTGACCGGACGGATTCCCCGCCACACGAGGACGACCGTACGGGCGTCGAGATCGACGGCGAGCGTGTCGAGCGCGAGGGGAACCTCGCACAAGTCGCCGAGCGGGTCGTGCAGCCGCGGCCCGGTCTTTTCGAGCACGAAGAGGCGGGCGCGGATCCCCGGCAGTCGCGTGCGGACCTCGGCGGCCTCGGCACACAGGTTTTCGAACACGGCCGGCTCGTCGCCCCGGAGGAATCCGGGCAGCCGCTGATCCGGCGGCGCGGCCATGAAATGCTCGGGGTCGAACCCCTGCGGCAGCCACGGCCAGCGGTCCTTGAGCCAGCCCGGGCCGAACCCCGCGAGCGCGTCGCGGCGCTGCCGCCACTCGCGGGCGAGAGGGCCGAAGCCGGCGGGCGGATGCGTGTCGCCGGGTGACGTGAGCGGAGCGGAGGCGTGCTCGATCGCAGGCACGGCCTCGGCCGTGCGGCCGACCCCGAGCGGGTTGGCGTGATCGCGGGGGCCGCCATGGGCCGCCGCATACGTCAGCAGCTGGCGATCGACGTACGCGGGCGTGCCGGGCCGATGGCCGAGGAGCGTCTCCTCCCAGGACCGCGTACCGGTGATGACCAGTGCCTTCCGCCGGCCGGCCAGCTCGACCGCCACCGAAAACCGGTTGGCGGGAGCCGAGGCGGGCCGGTGTGCGGTGCCCACGACGGTGTACTCGGCCCGGGGCTTGGTCGGCACGAAGTCGGAGGCATAGGCGAGGCCGAGCGCCGGATCGTCGCCGATTGAGCGGTCGCCCTCCGGCTGCAGCGGCCCGCCTTCCCGCGGCACGAGCGAGCCGTCGGCCGCGATCTGGAACGTCGCCTTGACGATGAACGCCGCGTCGAGCGGGCGGTCGCCGCGGGGCTCGGGGCCGAATCGGCCTACGAGCCAGGTCGGCACCAGGATCTCGGGGTTGCGGTTGAGGATTTTCATGCCGAACCCCGCGACGCGCGATCGGTTCGGTCAACCGAGGTTGATGGTCGGGGCGGTGACAGTGCAGCCTCCAGCGGTGACTTCAAGCCACGAAGCCTCGGACTGCATCAGCGTAACGCCTCCGAGTCCAGAGATCCGAACATCTCCAGCTGCGTTGACGATTTTCGCCCCTAGCGCGATGGTTTCCTCGCTATCACCTGTATTCACCGTGAGAGTGTGACTGGCGCACGTCGTCGACGAGGCTCCAGCAACGGTCTTGGCATCTTTAAAAGCCTTCAGGTTCCTCTCGAATGCCTCGATCTCATCCTGCGACATCGTCAATTTATGTTTCAGCACATACTTTTGGTCTACCGGTGCGACTTTGTTATATTCCTTCATGTCGATCTTGTTTTCACCTTGCATGAGTACCTTCGTCGGGGCGGTCATGTACCACTCGTACTTCGACGCGAGATTGATCTTCCGTTCGAAGCCCAGCATCAGTTGCGTCTTGAGGAATCCGTAATTCGACATGTAGTATCCGAGCACGGTGGAATCCGACCATCCCAGGATGTTCGACAGTTTCGAGAGGCTCAGCGACTCTTCCCATGTGCTGCCGCTGATGAAGCTCGACCACTGCGTCGCCCACCAGCTCTGCTGAGACGACGACGATTCGTCCTGTGTGACCTTGTAAGCCATGAGAGCCCTTTCCTGGAGAATGGTTTTCTAGCCAGTCTTGCCGACCTTGAGCGACGTCTTGTCGGTTGCGGAGAAGATCGTGATCACCTGATTGCCGTCGTCGGGCTTGAGCGTGAGTGAATTGCCGCCGTCGTCCTGGATCGAGAACGTCTTCGCCTCCCCCGGCAGGGAGAGGGGCGGCTTGTTGTCGGCGTTGTAGGCCGACCCGATCGCGTACGGCCTGTCGGGGTGGCCCTCGTCGAAGATCACCGTGACCTCGCAGCCGATCCGCGGCACGAACACCGCCCCCCAGCCCGGCCCGGCCGCGAACTGGTGGTAGCGGATCCAGCAGGAACTCTTCTCGTTGTTCTGCCCACGCCGATCCCAGCGGAACTGCACGCGGATGTTGCCGTAGCCGTCGGTGTAGGGCGACTTCGGGTCGTGGCCCGCCGGGCCCACCACGACGGCGGTCTGGGAGCCGAAGATCCGGGGGATGCGGGCGGTCCGCGGCGGCCGGAAGTCGACGTCGGCTGGAATGGCCTCGAACGCGCAGGTGCAGGCGAAGGCGCGGGCCCGGCCGCG